>JAIRYX010000429.1 GCA_031267635.1 Planctomycetaceae bacterium | reverse complement strand
GCGATTTCACTCTTTTTTGCCCGTGTTATTGCGAGCATTTTTGCCCGATTTGGAAAACAATTGTCTGTTCGTCGAGCGTTTACGCTGGTCGAGCTTCTGGTGGTGATTGCGATCATCGGAATTTTGATTGCATTACTTTTGCCCGCAGTTCAAGCGGCAAGAGAGGCGGCAAGAAGAATGCAGTGTTCAAATCATTTAAAACAAATCGGTTTGGCAATGCACAACTACCAGGATGCCGCGAAAGTTTTGCCACCGGGATGGATTTATTTTTCATCCGGTGCGGAAACAGGCGGCGGGCGTCCCTATTGGGGATGGAACGTGTTCCTTCTGCCCTACATGGAGCAAACGGCTCTTTATGATGGGCTTGCTCCAAACCGCCGGATGCTTCAGACCGTATGCCGAGGTGATGTTCTGACTGGAACCAAAAATACACTGACTGCCGCCGATAAAACGTTTGTTCAGACCATTATTCCATCGTTGCGATGTCCAACGGATAGCGGAAATGCGTTGAATAATGACACGACACATTTGGGAAATACAACTAAAACAGTCTATCTTTCTATGGCTGATAATCCGGTTTCCAAATCCAATTATGCCGCTTGCATGGGCGAATCCGCAAACGATTCTGCCACAACAACAGGCGGCCAAAAAAATAACGGCGTATTTTGGGCAAACAGTTCAAAATCATTAGAACAACTTCAAGATGGAACAAGCAATATCGTTTTTGTTGGGGAAGTTGCAACGAGTATTCACGAAATTAGATACTTTGCCGCTGCATGGATTGGCGTTGGTAATCCCGGTTGCATGGGTAACGGATCGCAAGCAACAGCAGATGCAAACGCTGATAATGACGCTGGTGTTTATCGGGCTGTGCGGCGAACCAAATACGATATTCTTCTCAACACAGCCGCGCCGAATAATTACAATAAGGCATATAGCAGCTTACATACAAGCGGAGGTAATTTTGTGTTAGGCGATGGTTCTGTACAATTTATTTCAGAAACGATCAATGCGAATACTTATGATTTACTGGGCAGAAGCGATTCCGGCAAGACAAAGTCGTTTTAATCGGCGGTAAATTTACTTTTATTTTATTAGGAAAGAGATATTTGACAATGTCAGAAAAATACTCAAAGGGTTTATTGGTTTTGACAGCTTTTTTTTCCTTAATTGTAGGAATATCAGGTTGTCATCAAGGACCAGCTACAGCTCGCGTCACCGGTAGGGTAACATTTGATGGTAAACCGCTTCCGAGCGCGTTAGTAGAATTTTTTCCTGAAGACGGTTCCAGATCGTCTGTCGGTTCCACTAATGCCGAAGGATTTTACGAATTAAAATTTTCAGCAACAGCAATTGGTGCGATTCCCGGCAGACATCAAGTCGTCATTCGGACAGTCACAGGTGAAAGCGATTCGGAAAACAAAGTAACCCGTAAAGAAATTCTGCCGGACAAGTATCATAAAAAATCAGAATTGACGGTTGAACTTAAATCAGGGAAACAAGTTGTTAATTTTGATTTGACGCCTTGACCAACAGGCATGAAAATACCTGACTGATTATTTCGTTTTTGAGGGATAATATTTGAAAACGCAATAGAAAACTATGACATCAGTTGCCCAAACCAATAAATTCGCATTGGGCAACTGAATCCTTACTCGCAAAAATTTATTCTTGCCGCCCTTATTTATCAAGTTTCCCTTAGTAGCCAACTACGCTCCCAAACTTGCCCTTATGATGGATTGTTACCCTAAAAAACTTGAATGAAAAATAAGGGAATAAGGGTTGCCTATTTGGACGCAATTCGGGCTACTAATGGTGTGATTGGAAAAAATAAGGGTTTGATCATTTCCGACGGTTGTCGGGAGGTTGAGAAAATGAAAAAGTAACCGTTCACAAAGCAATTTGTTTGAACGCGAAACACGCGAATAATTCGCTAACAGACACAAAAACCAAAATCTCGCGATTTTTCGCGTAATTTTTGCGTATTTCGCGTTCAAAATCCCCCTATTTTACCCAAATAAGTAAAAACGCCAAGTCTGCGGAAGAGAAAAAACTCACGGCAACCGTTGGTTGCAAGCCTGCGGAAATGGAAAAATCGTTTCCAGCGGTTGCCGGAAGGTTGCGGAAAGGTGAAAATTCGTTTATAGTGGTTACAGGAAAGTTGCGGGAGTACGTGAGACGCATCCCTACAACCATCGAAAGTATAAAAATTTTTTAACTATTCAGTTGTCCAAACCAAATAAATCTGCATGGGGCAACTGAATCATTACTCGCAAGACTTTATCCTTGCCGCCCTTATTTATCAAGTTTCCCTTATTAGCCGACTACGTTCCCAAACTTGCCCTTATGATAGATTGTTACCCCAAAAAATTTGAATGAAAAATAAGGGAATAAGGACGCATATCGGGGGCTTTGTCGGCTACTAAGGGAGTTTTATGAATCATGGCTGAAATAGTGTGGTAATATTTTTCGGCAAATCTGACTGTAGTTACCCGGGTTGTCGGGCGGATTTCTTTGGCTTGGGTAACTGAATCGTTACAGTATTGTATAAATCAATCCCTCCCCAAAATGTGAAATAAGCATGAAAATACTTCTCACATTTGAAAATTCGTTTTTTAAGACAGCGTTCTTCGTTCCTCATGTTTCCAAAAGGTTACTTGTGTCATTAGAGTTACTTTTTAAGAAAAACCGAAGTTGCAAGTGTGAGGAGTATAATGACGACTGTGCTAACCAATTTTGGCGGGCTGTTATTTGCTAAGCGGATTTACTTTTTAGAAATTTTTTGTATGATACTATATCAGTGAATAAAAATATCTTCGCATGCTACTTTTATCGTTTGGATTGCGTGGTTTTCAAATTTTATGTTTCTCACAAAGGGGTTTTGGTACAATGTGTCAATCTTCCGTAAACGGTAATAAAGAAAGTTTTTTGTGTGGTAAAACGAGTCGTCATCAGCAGTTTAGCGAATTCGCGAGTGAAAGAAATCGTGCGTTTGCGCGAGGGAAAATATCGGCGGCAAAGCGGACAATTTCTCATTGATGGCGTGCGGGAAATTTCGCGAGCGGTGATTTCGCAAATGAAAATTACGAAAATTTTTATTGAACCGACATGTTTTACGGAAGTATCGGAATCCCCCGACAGCGAAAAAGAGCAATTGAAAACGCTTTTGCAACAACTGGATTTGAACGGAATCCTTTTTTACGAAGTCACGCCGGAAGTGTTTCACAAAATGACTTACGGCGAGCGAAATGAAGGAATTCTTGCCATTGCAGAATCGCCGGTTCGTCGATTGACGGACTGGAAATTGCCGGAGAATCCGCTTATTTGCGTCTTGGAAGGGATTGAAAAACCGGGAAACATCGGGGCGGTTTTTCGGAGTGCGGATGGCGCGGGATTTGATGCAGTTCTTGTCGCGCAGCCGGAAACGGATCTTTTTAATCCTGCTGTGATTCGGTCGAGTCTCGGCACGGTGTTTTCGATGTGTTCCGCAACGGCGTCGACTGAAGAAACGCTCGAATGGTTACGAGAAAAACGTTTGCAAATGATTGCGGCAAAATGCGAGGACGCAACGCCTTATGACGCGGTGGATTATACCGTTCCTACAGCGATTGTGCTAGGAAGCGAGGCGGACGGACTCACGAAATCTTGGGGTGGCAACGATATTCACGCCGTCAAAATTCCGATGTTGGGAATTGCCGACAGTCTTAACATTTCCAACGCTGCCGCCATTCTCTTATATGAAGCCCGCCGACAACGAAGCCGCCATTCACGAGAAAATTTTTCGTAACGAGTCAGTCGCTCAACTCCCATCAATCCGTATCGGGAAACTGAGGAGTTAGTACGGCGGTTCAATCCACTGAACCAAATTTCAATCCGGTTCAGCCACGAACAGCGTTTCGGCGTATACACGAACCGAATGCGATGCGTTTTATCTTCCCAAAAACGTTTTCGCGTCGCCATGGATTTCAACACGCCGCTCTTGATTCTCAATATTCGGATTGAGCCAATACGGGCTTTGATGCGTTTTCGAGTTGTGCGTCTTTTAAAAAAAGTCTGCTTATTTCCACATTTTGGGGAGGGATTGATTTTTAAAAGACTGTAACGATTCAGTTGCTCAACCCCAATAAATCCGCACTGGATAACAATCTTAAT
>JAIRYX010000355.1 GCA_031267635.1 Planctomycetaceae bacterium | reverse complement strand
ATCCGTCATTTTTCGGGAATTGCGACTTACGAAAAAACGTTTGAGTTGAATCAACAATCGCAACAAAAGAACGGTCAACGTTTATTCCTTGATCTTGGCGAGGTTGAGGTGATTGCGCGAGTCCGGTTGAACGGCAAAACGGTTGGAACGTGTTGGTCGAATCCGTATCGTTTAGAAATAACGGACTACATTCAAGACGGCGAGAACATTCTGCAAATCGAGGTTGCGAATCTTTGGGTCAACCGTTTAATCGGCGACGCCAAATTACCGGAAGACCAACGCATCACCTGGTCAACATTTAAAAACGCTTACAACGCCAACTCGCCGTTAATGCCGTCCGGTTTGATTGGTCCGGTGCGGATTCTTCAACCGTGAAAATTTTTTCTTTTTCAATGCGGGGAAATGTTGGGGACACAAGAAAGCAAGAGAGATGTTTGGGACAGGAATTTCTGAAATCAAAAAAGCAACTACTATGAAGTCCCTCCATTTCTCTTGGTATGAAAAATGCCAAGTGAAATTGCAGGACTTTGTACTACTTAGCCGGTTGTTGCCCCCCATTTGCCGAAAAACGCTTACCAATTATCGTTCGATACGTAATCAATTGTCGACAGACGCCCCCTCGATTACCAAGCAATGCCCGCCGATTACTGAAAAACGCTTACCTATTGCCTGTTTTTTCCCGCAAAAGGACTCCAATCGACTGATTCGTTATGAAAAAATATTCAAGCGATTGTCATTAAAAAGTTACTTTTGCGGAATTTTTATTTTTTCGCAATATCCGGGTTTCTATCGAGTTCAAAATTTAATTCTTTCGTGGAAGTCTCCACTGTTTGGGTCAGTTCGGACGTATTTGCACTCAAGTATTTTTTGTGAATAAGTGATGTGTAAATCGGCTCGCCGGGCATGCCGTCCGATGTATTTGATGTTCCGGTTTGTTCGTGAGCATCAATAAAGAAAACGTTATACGTTCCCGGTAGCAAACCGTCTGTTTCTTTCAACGATCCCATTGTAAATGTCCCGTCGGATCGAATTGTTCCCCGCGAAAGGACACTACCGGAATCAAAACAAACCGTTCCACACGGCACTGGACTTTTATCGTCGGAAAAAATCACTTTGCCATTCAAACCAACATTTTTATTGCAACTGGCTAAACAAAGGATCAAAAGCAAAATCGCAAAACAAGAAATTTGTTTCTTCATAATTTTAATACCTTTTCATTTTAAAAATAAAACATCTGAAATGGCAGGACAAACAAAATATTTGCCCTGATTCATTTCATAAACAAGGTTCAAAGGACTCAACAGCCGCTATTTTACGGCAACGAAACGACGGCTGTGCTGCTGACATTCGCCATATTACCGAGCAACTTCCCTGAAGCAGTTACGGAAACTGATTGGACAGAACCATCGCCCAACAAGAATGGACAAATACCGCTATGCCAACTTCCGAAATAATGTTGTGGGTCTCTACTATCGGTTGGTCGAGCAAGCGGTCTGTTTTCGCAAACAGTTCGACCGATTGCCCAATCGCGTGCGCCAGAATCTGTTGCCGACAGAAAATTTTGGTCATGTCGCCAAGCCGTGGACTCATCGCCAAGAACTCCGAGAGGAATATGTTTTTCGCCAAAAATCAATTGATTACTTGTTCCACGCGTCCATCGGGAAAATGTATCTTTTGATCCCCAAGTGTTTGCGTTGTTGTTTTCAATTCTTGCGCGACGAAATGGACTGACGTTTCCCGAATGATCAGCATAACGTATTGAATTGATTGACTTGTCGGTTGAAATCCATTGCCAATTTGTACAATCCGGCGAGGCGTACGTCGTATAAATGACCGGTGCGTAATCAGAAAACGGACCGTAAGCGACAATATTTTGCAACTCATTTCCATTCACTGTTTTTCTAATACTCCCTGCAGTGGCAAGTTCTTCACCTTGTAAGGTTGTTCCGGCAACGCTAGTTCTGCGCGTTGGGCATTTGACATAATTGACCGATGAAAACCCTTTTCGCATTTCATTGGTCATGTAGGTCGTGTCGCGCCAGAATCCCGTGGTACCACTGGCGCAGAGGTCTTGGTCAAAGCCGTTACCAGCATTTCGACTTCCTTCATAGCCAGCAATGAAACTGTACAGACTCGCCTGTTCCAGATAAGGAAACAGGAGAACTTGAATTGACGCGCAACCGCGTTTGACCTCCAACGGAGGAACTTTGTTCATCGCAGACGCAAAATTGTGAACGCCCAAACCGAGTTGTTTGAGATTGTTGCTGCATTGCATTCTTCTCGCCGCTTCGCGTGCGGCTTGAACATCCGCTAGTACGTGCTATAATACATTTTACTAGCGGCTTAACACGCCGCTAGTAAGTTAATGTGTCTAATATTATTTTTGTCATAAAGTCAATGACTATTGACATTTACGATACATTTGCTAGATTATTGCAATAATATAATTTAGCTTTGTGATTGGGAGTTGCCCGGCGTTCGCGAGGCGTTGGGAAGCCAAAAAAATTTCTGACCGGATGCTAAATCCGGCTTGTTGTCGAACCGGCTATTTTCAACAACTCCCCTTTTTATACCTCTTGACGGGTTTTTATTTTTCTGCTACATTTCTTCGCGGTTGACGGATTTTCCGTTTTCCACAGAATAAAAATTGCTGTGAAAATGCAGTTTTTGTTCTGAAAATTATCGACAACAAGAATTACCCGAAACGGCTTGCCGTATCTTGGGGCGTTTGCTAATACACGGAAAAATTTTCCGGTTTGGCAAGGTTCTTGCGCGCAACCACAAATGATGATTTTAGGAAACATTTATGAATGGAGTCGTTTAATCACCACTCTATGATAATGAGGACACGTTATGAAACTTCGTGAACTGTACGAAAAACACTATTTGCCGGTTTTAAAAGAAAATAACCGGTCGGTTAAAACAATTAATAGCTATACAAAAACAGTGCAGCGTTGGGAAGACACGTTTGCTGAAAAACAAGAACCGGACGCTACCAAAGTAACGAAAGAACATGTCAATATGTTCAAAAAACATCTTGCGACATGTCGCGGTTTGAAAGGGAATCCTTTTGCAGATAATACAATACGGAGATACCTGCGCGAACTTTCACCGTTGCTTGCGGTAACAACCGCAAGCGGTTCACGGGATTGTCCGGGACTGGGATTAAGAGCGGCGAAACCCAAAATTGAAATGCCTACAGAAGTATTCCGTGATGCAGAGGACACGCTGACATTCGAGGAAATTTCCGCTTGGATGGAAGCGGCAAAAAATATGAAACACGTACCAATTGACGGAATTGAATACGGGATATGGTGGGAATGCTTCTTGACACTGATGTACAATACCGGTATTCGCGTTGGAACGGCGCTGAAAATGCGGTGGGATTGGGTTGATTTTCGCAATCACATTATCAGAATCAAAAAAGCGGATAACGTTAAAACAAAATACATCATCTCGCTGAACGCCGAAGCAATGGAAGTTTTAAAGACGATGCAAGAACTGTCAAAAACTGTAACGAAAAATTCTATTGTCTTCAAGTGGGGGATGCACTCGCAGACAATCTATTACCACGCCAATAAGCACCTCAAGGCGGCGGGAATCCCCCAAGAACGCCGCTTTAAGTTTCATTCCATTCGGAAACATTTTGGTTCAGAACTAATGAAAGAATCGCTCGCCGCCGCCGCTAAAGGACTTGGACACCGAAATCAACAAACCGCATTGAATTATTATGGCAACTCCAAGCAGATGTGCGATCCCTTCGTAGAACGAATCACGCCGATTCGCTCAAAAATTACACCGCCGCCGATTGCACCACAGCCAATTTGTGTTCCGGGTAGCGGGACAGTCAATATAAGTTGGCTTTGGTAGTTGCAAGTAATAAGGAGAAATGTAAGAACGGAGGCACAAAAAATGATTGACGTATCAAAATTAACTCACTTACAAGCGGCTGTTGCCCTCCTCGTCGAACGTCACGGCGAGGAAGGAGTAAGTGTTTGCGAATTGTACAATGAAATTAACGCCAGTCAAAGTTCAGTAAAACGAAACCTTGCCCAACTTCTAAAATTAAAAATCATTTCTAATAAAAAAACGAGAGACACATCAATATATAT
>JAIRYX010000277.1 GCA_031267635.1 Planctomycetaceae bacterium | reverse complement strand
AACTTCGTAGTAGTTACCCAGTTGCCGTGCCGATTTATTGGGCTTGGGCAACTAAATAGTTACTCGTATTTTACGAAATAAAAAAACTGTTATAATAAAAATTCGTTTCTCGTCTCACTTCTTTGACGCTTTTCTGGAAATAAGGAAATTTATGTTGCTTGGAAAAATTACATTAAAACATTATTGTTGGGCTTTTGCGATTGTTGTTTGGCTCGTTTCTTCGTCTGTGTTGGCGGAATTTTCTGTTCCGCCGACAGAAACACCTCAGCGATCTACGCCTTCTGCGATCGGCGATCAACAGCCAACGACGCCCCCCGCACAGCCCGACACAGAAAATTCGGATGGCGAAAGACGCGACTGGGGACGCGGCAATCTGCAAAAAAATGCTCCGGCAAGAGAGAATCCGATAGCAACACGTTCTCCAAACGGCAATTCGTGGAGTGGCAATCCGGCGGCAATTCATCCTTTGCAAAATGCAGCAAGTACGCAACCGACATTGCCGCCAAGTCAGTCCAATCCAATGAATCCGACGGGGGCGTTGACTTCATCGGCAACTCCACATTCCGCCGCCGTAGCTTCCTCGCAAGAAAAGAAGAGTGAAATTCAATACTTTATCGCCGTTAACGATGAATCGCATCCGATTTATTCATTAGTGAGATTAGAACGTCCGCGCGATTCGTTCATTGTGGGGAAAAAAACGTATTTGTATGAAATTCTTTCCGGCGTGCCGTCGTCGAGACGGCAGGAGTTAGCGGAGGCGTACTGGAAATTGAGCGAGAAATTATTGCTTTGCCACGCGCGCATGGGACAAAAACACAGAATCACCGCTGCGAAACAGTACTATCAAAATAATCCGGTGGCGTATAAAGAATTGGAATTAGCGGAACAACTGACCGACCGGCAATACAAAGCGTTAGAGCTGGAATTTATTCAATCGCAATATCAGTTTGTCAGTTTGCAAAAAAAATATGCGGTTGACAAATACGCCGATACGCCGACGCCTACCGTGTCGGCTACGGTAAATGATTATCGTTCGGAACGTCCGACAGGGGATACTGCCGAATCGCAACCGTTACCGATTCCAGCAGAGTTTCCGTTAGCCGTGCCGTATAACACGAAGATCAAGGAGTTGGAAAAATACCGCTCGCTCTCGCAAAACACGTTATTACTCGACCGCACGATTCCGTTGCAGTATCAGTCTATTATCGTCCACGCAGACGCCAGAAAATGTGCGGAAAATAAAATGCTCGACGACCTGAACGCGCAACGTTCCATTGTCGCGTCGATTGAAACGCTGACCAATGAGGAAATTGAATTGATTAAAGCCGTCATCGAATACAATCATCAGGTGGACAATTATGTGATTGAAACTTATGGAGTCAATATTTCGTCGCGTCAATTTTTAGCGTCGGTTTTGCAATTGCCGAAACGTCCGGCAGCACAGACAACGACACAACCAACGACGACGCCAACAACATTGACAACAGCACCGTTCGTTTCAAGAGAAGAACAAAATTTTTAAAAAGAATTAATGAGAGGGACAACACACAAATATTTTGTCAGGATTTTATAATGTCTAAATTTTCCGTCCTTATCGACCGTGATAGTTTGCGTTTTTCCGCGTCGCACTGGGTTAAATTTATTCCGACGCAAATTATTAAAGACGCTGACGGTGAAATTTCTATTCAAAAACACGGAATCGCTGTTACCGAGCCGTTGCATGGTCATACATTTCGCGTAAAACTGAAAATCTCCGATAAGTTAGATGATTTCGGGTGCGTTATTGATTTTGTGCTGGCGGAACATCTGCTTCGCGCTATTCTTGAACAATTTGAGCATAAAATTCTTATCGCTGAATATGATCCCGACATGAAATTGCAAAACGAAGCCGGGCAGTTGCATGTCAAAGTTCTCAATAGAAAATGGGAGTTTCCGGTAAAAGACGTAAAATTCCTTCCGACGAAATCCGCCTCGACTGAAATGATTGCAGGGATTATTCTGGATAAATTTGTTCAAGTATTACAAAAAAACAATACGATGACCGCTCCGTTTTCCGATGAACAATTTGTGTTGACGCTCGAAGAAGAATCCGGGATGTTTGCCGAAGTTGTCTATTCTTCTAAATAAATCCATACATTTTATATTTCAAAGATAAGTTATAAAAAGTATTTTAAAAATTTCTCCGTGCCTTCATGGTGAAAAATTTTTCCTAATAAAAATAAGTCATGGCACAAAACAGTCTTCGCAAAGCCGCCGTTTTTTTAATTAGTATTCCGAGAGAACAGGCGTCGGAACTTTTGAACCGGCTTGAACCGCGGCAAGTCGAGGCGGTTATGGTTGAAATTGCCAAATTGGGAATCATCACGCCTGAAGAACAGGAAAACGTAATCCGCGAATTTTCCAAAGCGAATCCGACCAAATTGATTGGCGGAGCGGGTGGCTTTCAGGTAGCACAATCGCTTGTCGAAGACGCGCTCGGACAAAACGCGCAAGTTGTTCTTGAGCAGGTCAAAAATTCGCTGGAAGCTATTCCTTTCGGTTTTTTGCAAAAAGTGGACAGCGAAAACCTATTGACGTTCATTGTTGACGAACATCCGCAGACGATTGCGTTAATCGTGTCGCATCTTATGCCCGGACAGGGAGCGGACATCATCAACGCGCTCAAACCGGAACGCCAGCTCGAAGTCATTCGCCGTATCGCCACGATGCAGCAAACCAGCCCGGAAATCATCAAAGAAGTGGAAAAAGGTCTCGAAAACCGAATGTCCAGCGTGATGAGCCAAAAGTTAGAAAACGCGGGCGGCGTGGAAAGCGTTGCGGAAATATTAAACGTCATCGACCGTCAAACCGGACGCAATATCATGGAAAATCTTGGTCAGGACGATCCCGAATTGGTGGACGAAATCCGGCGGCTGATGTTCGTGTTTGAAGACATTCTCAAACTTGCCGACTCCGACATTCAGACGGTTCTCAAAAATCTCGAAACGTCGCAATGGGCGTCCGCGCTTAAAGGAGCGAGCGAGGAACTCAAAGAGAAAATTTTCCGTAATATGTCGAAACGCGCGGCAAAGATGTTGCAGGAAGAAATGGATTTTCTCGGTCCAATGCGTGCGTCGGACGTGGAACGTGTGCAACAGGAAATCGTCGATGTTGTACGGAAACTCGAAGACGAAGGCGTAATCACGGTGCACGCCAATGGCGGAGACGAGCGGTTTATTCAGTAACGTGTCTATTCAAAAGGAAAGATTTTTGAGGACAATTCACCTAAATTAGATGATGCAAGATACTATACATTCTACGGTAAGAAATTGCCATTTATTCGTTGCTGATATTATTATAGGAAACTTCTAAAAACCTCATTTTCAACACATGTAACCATTGAAAAATAAGGGCTTACGAATATTGGGAAGAGGTTTTTAGAAGTTCCCTATAGACAAAATAAAAGTGCAATTTCTTGCAGTAGAATGTATAATTAAAAATAAAATTTTTCAAATTTTTATGGACTACGTTTTACGTTTAAACAACACACAGCCCCATGAATCAATAAAATCATACAACAGTAATGCTGTATCGTTTAAGCTTGAACAACAGAAAATTTCGGTAAATACCAAAGATGAGTTTGTAAGCACTGAAAGTATTTCAGACAAAGAGTTTTCCGTTTACCATAAAGCAAACTTCAAACTTGCCGAAACGTCCGAGATGCCGCTCATCATGCAATCTCTTGGTGTTGAAGGTTTGCAGCACATTACCGCCGATTCCGTGTCTTACCCCAACGCAAAACATATCAATTTATTGGCGTGGTCGTTGGGAATTAAGAATCCGGCGCAGGAGATTTATGGAAATGCAATGTATAACGCCGCTTCTTTTCGCGGCGGAAAAGGCGTTGTCGGACTGACGCAAGAAGAAGTCCGCCGGTTGCGAAGCGAATATCAGCTCGAAACCCAAGATTTGGATCAGACAATTACGTCGTTGTTGGAAAAAAACGGAATCACATTGGCGTCAAATGAGCAACTTGATTTTTTCGTCAATCAGGATAATAAAATCACAGTGAAACCGGAAAGCATCAAAGAAGAAGCGAAACGAACAAAAATTGAAGAAATACTTAATGCTCAAAACGGACTTGCGGAACGTTTTTTAATGCTTCACGCTAAAAAAGCTATCACGGATTCTGCGGCAAACGCCGGATTCTCACAAGTTCGGCAAGCAACGACGATTCTGTATGACGGTCTGCTTCAACGGGAAACCGGTTCCGGTTTGTCTGACGTTACTGTTATTACAGAACCGGATGCGGAACCGCGTTTTATCAGTCGAAGCGGTAACACGACATTAGATAATTTGTTGGCGGAAGAATCGTTGCTTCGTGACGACATTCAATATATTATGGAACAAGGAAACGTAGCTTATCAAGCGGAGTTTTCGTATAAAAACGGAGTTGTGATTGATCAGCAGCTTGCCGGACAAACCGCTATGCTCAAACGTCTTCAAGAACACAATCGCTTCGGAAAAATCGGCGTTTCCGGCAGCTATACCGCAACATTGAGCGAAACAGGAAATTTACTGAGTTCGACATTGGCGGCGGCATATCGTGACTTCGATAAAAACAACTCCATAAATTTTGAAACGCTTTCCGCGATGAAAAATATTATGGACGGCTGGACTACTCAACGTTATCATCACATTCTTCCGGGCGATTACAGCGATCATCCGCAAATTTTCGCGGAAGACGCTTTTCGTCTTTATCAGTTTCAAAACGGTGCGGCAGAAAACGCGGAATACCGTATTACGATCCAAAATACGAACGGTGTTGCGAATTTTCAAGTGATAACCGTTTGAAATTTGCTTATACTCATACTCATAGTCACTCATGTTACGCACGCTAATTAAAAATCCGTCAAGTTAAAGCATTGTCCGTTAATTTTTTTTACGCCTACGGCGTAATGCGGAGTTATTATTCTACACTCCCTAAATAGATAACCATACTGCGGACTGATTTGAGACCCTGCGTAACATGAGGTACTAATAGTTGGTAAAGATACTTATTTCTATTTTTTTCTTCTAAATATCTGCATAGAAACACCAATAATAATAAGAACTAAGCCAGAAACAATTAATAAAATACGAAAGAAATTAAAACTTGATGGCTTTATGTCGGAAGTGATACGTCCAGCAGGCAATTGCGACAATTTTTTTCCATCCCAATAACCAAGCCGTTCATGGATCATAATGTCGCTTACCGGTACGCCAATTGGTAATTTCATACCTTCTAATAACCAACGATTTTCTGGAATGGGAACATCTGAAGCAAATGCTTTCAAAACATATTTTATTTCTTGGTAAACTTCTCCATTTCTCGATAGTTTAATTTCAACAATATCAGGGAAAATTTTCGACATTTTATCTTTGTTTTTTGTAGAATATAATGCTTTGGTTTCACGAAATAAATTTTTATAGTAATATTCCTGTTTCCATACATTAAATGTTGTCGGTTCAATCCAAAAATGTTGCTCTTGTTCATACACATCTTGAACTTTTACATGCCAAAGTTGAACATTATCTAAATCCTCTTTTCCAAGCAATTCAATCTTTTTAGCGTCTTTATAATAAAGGCATGATTCAACTTTGTCTGTTTGTAACATCACCGCAATTAAACCTAAAATTCTTGGGTCAAAATTATATAGAGACAGAAGGTTTATCAAGTCATGTCTGAAAAAACATCTTTAATACTATAGTAACGTCTTTCCCTTCTCCCAATGTGTGTTATAATTTGCAACGTTATTTGCTGTTTATCCGTGTTTTTTATTAAAAACCTTGCAATTTTGGTCAAAATATACTCAACATGCATCCACGTCCCGATTCTCA
>JAIRYX010000450.1 GCA_031267635.1 Planctomycetaceae bacterium | reverse complement strand
ACCCCAAACTCTCTGACTACTCTATTCGACGCTGTGAGCCGTAAGTTTTGCGCCGGTTTTGTCCAAAGTGTGATTCCCGCTTTTTTCGCCAGACGGTCAAAAAAACTCCCCATTGATTTCCTTTTGGCATACCCCGAAAAAATCAGGTCTTGTCCTTCCGGCATTGTTTCGATGACGTCCAGAAAGTAAGGTTTCAGCTTTGGAAAAATTGGACAACACCGCGTCGGCTTCCCCTTTTTTTCTGTTTTGGGAGCATGAATAATAAATCTGTCGCGGGATATTCCATTGTCAGGGTTCGTATCCCAGATGATTTCTGATAGCCGTAAACCGCCTAATTCAGACGGAATCCGCAAACCGGCATAAAATCCCAAAGCGATAATCAAACGCTGTTCCGCATTGGAACACGCATTGATTAGAGCTTCCGCTTCGTCATCAGAAACAATATAATCCCGATTCTTATTGACCTGTGAACCTGCTTTTACTTCCATAAACGAGTTTTCGTCAACCAGTTTCCGGCGTTTCGCAACATTGAAATAATTTCGTGCTTGCGTAATCAGTTTTGATACAAACGCTGTCGCATATCCTTCTTGGATAAGGTGAGAACGATAAGCGTCTGCCTTCTCCGGCGTTACATCGCGCAATCGGATTTCCCCGAAAAACTCTAACAAATGTTTCGCTGCCGTATTGAACGCTCCCAACGTTGACGGTTTCCAATCTGTTCGCTCGCTTTTGTACGCTTCGAGAAACGCCGCAAGATTGCGGGATTGACGCGGGGCAATCAAGCCGACGCTCGCTAGTTTTTCATGCAAATCGTCCCCGATACCGGACAGCCACCGTGCCGACTCTTGGGAATAGGAGTAATTCCCGTCTTTCGCATTGACAAGCTCATTGACGCGGCTTTGGATTGTTTCGGCGTTCTTTTGCGGGAGTTTGCCCAGCCGGATTTTGTACCGTTTTTCGCCCAAGTCAAACTGCAAACGCCAGCCGGAATTTTCTTTGTAAAGTGACGACATAACTCATTTCCTTTCAATACTACTTATTATAATCGGTTTCAACAAAATGCGCAAGACTACATTTTCCTGCAAAATAACATTTCCGTCTGACCGATTTCCTAATGATTTTTCTTTCTTGGTTGACCAAAAAGGGGGCAACTTACTCCCTTAAAAACTACGAGACAGTTTTGTTATTTCTTTAGTTAGTGTGTGTTTTCAAGATTTTTGGGGGGGATTTGGTAGGTTGTTCAAAAATAAGTGTATATAGGTTTTATTTTGAACAACCTACTTTTTTCTCCGTCCTTTGCAATATATTTCAAACAACTACTGTTTTGAACAATTCCATGCCTGTCCAAAATTGATTTCAAAATTCAGGTTGTCCAGAATTATTTTGAGCAACCTGATGCGTTAATTCAGGAAAACTAGGCAATTCCCAAAAATAAACTTTCATTTCCTGTGTTTTGGCGATTCCGAGATTGTCCGATGCTCTTCGTATTGTTCTCCATGAAAATTTTTTCGAGTCGGCTGCATTCTTGATTTCTTTGACCGGCTTTCGTCCATCGCTCAAAAACTCCCGTAACCAGTCCTCCACCTCGAAAATTTCTTTTGGGTTACGTCCTCTGTTTTCATTTCGGAGTTCGTCATAAATTTCGTCCGCCGACTTATTCAAAGCCGCGTCAATGATTTGGACTTGCCCGCCGTCAACAGTCGAGTCAATCACAAAGACAACCGATTTCGGTTCAATACAAAGATTCGTTTTCATCGGCGCAAACGTTCGATGTTTCGTCTTTTTATCAAAAAAGATATTCCACGCTGACCGGCACGCCGCAACAATGCCGGTACTTCCCAAGACTCGTTGTTGCATCGTTTCACGGTCAGCACTTTTGCCGATATGTTGAATCAAAAGAAAAGCAACCTCATGTTTTTCCGCAAGCTGTTTTAGCGGCTTCAAGACTTTCCGCACTTCACTATTGGAATTTTCGCGAACATTGCCCCAGTAATCGGCTATCGGGTCAATGACAATCAAACGCACCGGCAATCCTGTTTGTTGTTCCGTTTGCTGAATTGCGTCCTCAATCACACTGATTCTTTCCAGCGTCATGGGGATTTCATCACCTTCTTTACCCTCAACAAATGAAGATTCGAGAATCGTTACTTTTAACAAGTCGGCTACGTTTGCACGTAAACGCTGTCTGTAAGTTGACATGCTGTCCTCACCTTGAAAAAATAGTACGCTTCCTTGAGGACATGGCGAACCATCTGTCCAGTTCCAACCGTTTGTTACCACCGATGCAAGATAGCATGTCCAAAACGATTTGCCTTGTCCCGCCAAACCGGATACTAATGTCAGTTCACCACGCGGGATTTTATTTTCCCATAACCACTTTGTTTCTGTCTCCGTAATATCATTGATTAAAGTAACTTTGGCGCGTTGCTTGCCGGAATAGGATTTTTCCGTTTCGTCCTTATCCGTTTTCCAAGATTGAATCACTTCGTCCGTAACGTTTTCGGCGTTTTCACAAAGTCCATTGAATTTCCGCAATATGTCCTCTGATGATTTGCCGGCTTGCTGTTGTAATTCAATCCAGTCGGAAATATCTTTATTGGGTTTATCGTTCGTGTTCGGAAAGAGGACGACGAAAACAACATCGGCTTGAGCTTCGTGAAACGTTTGACAAACACGCCGACCAAAAGAAAGACCTGTTTCGTCGCAATCGGGTAAGACAATGATTCTTTTTTTGGCAAGCTCGTATTTTGCAATGCACCCCGCCCAACACTCGCTGTTTTGTGCGCTGCCGGACGTTGTCGCAACATAGCCGGCAATACTGTTGTCACGGAACAATTGATTGAGATTATCCGCGTCTTTTTCGCCTTCAACTAGATACAGATGCTTATGGGGTATGTTCGAGCGAAAACGAAATACCAATGGACAAAAAATAGCCACACATGCGATTCGTTTTCGTTCGGACATGATCACTTACGTTTTAGATGAATGGGTTACAAACGAAAAATAAGGGCATAAGGGCGCATAAATTGGGCGCAATTCGGGCTACTAAAGGAATTTGATAAATAAGTGCCGCAATGGTAAAGCCGTTCGGGTAATTGCAATGGTATACTCATTGCAATTGAGTTTTCGGTTTGATGAATTGGAGATTAAGCCGAATTTTATGGTATAACGACGTCAGTGAAAATCGAAATTTCAAGCAGGACACGCCGTTATTATAGCATTAAAAACATTTTTTTCAGGGACGACTATTTATACACGAATACCGATCTTTTTTGTAAAGCAATTTTTTGGAAAGTGCAGATTCAATAAACAATTTAGAAATAATGAAAGAAAAAAGCCGATGATTTTAACCTACGACGGGATTCCGGTGAGCAACAGGGACTTTAGAGATAAAAGGGACGCTTGAGATTTTGGGGGCGTCCCCGCAATGGCAGTGGGTGAATATTTTTGGGGTAAAAGGGACATT
Source organism: Planctomycetaceae bacterium (assembly GCA_031267635.1). Classification (GTDB taxonomy): domain Bacteria; phylum Planctomycetota; class Planctomycetia; order Pirellulales; family Thermoguttaceae; genus WRMR01. Next base: position 8,103 of record JAIRYX010000450.1, on the reverse strand, counting down.
AAGGACTAAAGGAATTTTAACGAGGACTGATATAGAGCAAGCGGCAAGCAATCAGTAAACCGCGCGGCAAGTCCCTAATGTCTCTTGTGTCCCAAGAGTTCCTAAAAAATATCCATGAGCGGTGGCAAGGATTATTCCTGCGGTATTCTTGCAAAAAGTACAAAGAAATCTCTACTGCCGACTATCCTAAACGCACGCAAAATGCTAAAATGAATACAGTACTGTTTGTTGACATTTGTTTATAGTGGAATTTCGATGTCCTCCAAAAAATATTCTTCCATTTTGTCTCACCAAAATCAAGACGCCAACGCTTCCAAAACGCCTAAGCCGGAAGTCGTTTCGCATGCGCTAGTCATGGCGGCGGCAACAATTGTCGTTCTTGCGGGAATCCGCGCGGCAAGTATGATTGTCGCGCCCATTCTTCTTGCGTTATTTGCGACCATTATCTTACTCGTGCCGCTTCGCTGGCTTCGCTCTATCGGTTGCCCCAGTATCACGTCTTTGATCATTGTTCTTGGTTGTGCGGCGGTGATTTTTGTCGGAATGGCTCGCGTGGTTATCAGCTCGGTCACGGAAATCGGGCAAAAAATCCCGAAATATACTACGCAAATCTCGGAAAAAACAAAGCAACTCGAGAATACGCTCAAAGATTATGGCTTTTCGATTCAATTCCTTCGAGAAAAAAACTCTCTGCAAAGTGAAGAAAATCCAACAGAGGAAAACGTCATTGATTCTCAAACGCTAAACTCCGCTCATTCCGCCGTACAGGAAAGATCAGAATCCAACGAGCCGCTCCCAAATACAACAGACAACAATCAATCCGAAAAAGAAACTCCGACGCTTTACGATAAAAATTCCAGTCCACAACCATCCGCTGACCCAGAAAGCAATTTAGCGGAGCCAGCAATGGAATCAGCAGAAGAGAACGAAAACGCAAGAGAAGAAAAAGTCGAACAAGCAGAGGCGTTGCAGAAATATGTCAATCAACTCAAACAGAGCGACGAACCGTCGTTGATTGACCTTGATCCGGCAAGCGTGGGATATTGGCTCACGAAAATCATGTTAGAGATGCGGCATTTGGTCGAAACCAGTTTCCTTGTGATGATTATTACGCTTTTTATGATCTTCGAGGCGTCGCGTTTTCCGGAAAAAGTGGACAGGGCGTTTGGCAAAGGACCAATCACCAATGAGCATTTCCACAAAATCGCCAGAGAAATCCGGCGTTACCTATTTCTCAAAGCGGTTTCCAGCATGATGTCGGCATCGGCGGCAACGGTGGTTTATTTTTGTTTCGGCGTTCCGTCGCCGTTGTTTTGGGGATTAGTCGCCTTGTTCCTTTATTTCATTCCCAACATCGGCGGAATTGTCGCCGCTATCGTTCCGGGGCTTTTGATTTTCTCGATGGACGGTGCGTTTGGCGTGATGACGTATGCCGTTTGCCTGATTGCTATCGAATGTACGATTGGTTATGGTATCGAACCACGGATTTTAGGTTATGGTCTCGGCATTTCGACGGTTGTGATTTTCATTTCGCTTTTAACTTGGGGCTGGATTCTCGGACCTATCGGACTCTTTTTAGCCGCGCCGCTAACAATCATGGTCAAAATCATTCTGCAAGCGTTCAAAGAAACAGAATGGATCGCCGTGCTTATTGGAGATAATTCATAAAGAAAAGGGACAAGTGGGATTTCCGAGACTTCTGGGACAGGGGAATCCGTCTTAAACCTAAATGGGTTTATTAATTCATAATCTCGACCGCGCATATTCAATCGGATCGACGAGACCGGCTTCTTTAAAACCGTTGAGCCGTAACAAGCACGATTCGCAGACGCCGCAACTTTTTCCGTCGGCGGTAGGCGAATAACAGGTGTGAGTCAATGAAAAATCGGCTCCAAGCGATTGTCCAAGTTCGATAATCTCTTTTTTCCCCAACATCAAAAGCGGCGCGTGAATTTGAATTTGCGTTGTGCCCTCGACTCCGGCTTTTGTGGCAAGTTGCGCTAGATTTTTAAACGCCGCAAGGTATTCGGGACGGCAGTCGGGATAACCGCTGTAGTCGGCGGCGTTGATTCCAAGAATGATGTGCGGCGAGTCAAGCGTTTCGGCGTAAGCAAGAGCAAGCGATAGGAAAATTGTATTGCGTGCCGGAACGTAAGTGTTTGGAATCGTTTGTCCAATTTCTTCAAGCGGGACATGCCGCCGAACTTCCATCGTTGCCGACGTCAAAGAGCTACCGCCGAAAACGCTCAAATCAACGTCAAGAAAAACATGCTTTTCAATTTGAAAAAACTCAGCGACACGTTTTGCCGCATTTAATTCGTTTTTATGCCGTTGATTGTAATTGATCGTCAGCGCAAAGAGTTCAAATCCGTTGCGACGTCCCCAAGCGACGGCGGTTGTCGAATCCAGTCCGCCGGAAAGCAAAACGACAGCGCGTTGATTTGATGATGTCATGTTGAAGTGGAGTTGATCTGAAAAATACGCGATTTTCTTTAACTCATAAACGTAAAGCCGACTTCAAGAGCCAATGCGCCCCATTGCGATTGAAAGGGAATAGCAATCGGATGAGCGTTGGCGGGAAAATGGATATGACATTGCGTGCCGTAAAAAACGCTCGGAAGTCCCATGGAAAGATTATATTGTCCCAATCGTGCTTTGGTCGCTCCCGCAACCATGTTTGTCAATTCGCCGACTGCGTCCATCACGTCTTCGTTCAGATCGCTCATGTCGGTCATCAGTAATGTTGACGCGGCATGCAACGCGACGCTTTCCGCCATGGTCAAAACGACCGTTCCAACAGCCGTCTTGCCGCTAATACCGATAATACCGCTCACGGGATACAAGGCGGTGTTATTTTCCATCAGTGAAAGCCCAACGCGAGCAATTTTACTGTTGAGCATGGTATCAAAAGTTTCTTCCAGCGAAGAAATCACCGGATTGATAAAATCGACGTCTGTCAGCGGCATTGTTTGTTCCTCATTTGTTTTTTGTCAGCGTTTCTGATTGTCGCGTTCCAAGCATCAGAAAATCATTCTGATTTATTATAGCTTATCTTTTGTTGTTAAAGCAAAAAAGAATCTAAAATTACAAATATTCTAAAACTCCTTTTCGTTTCGTGGTTTTGGAATACTTGGAAAAAGTCCGGCGCAAAACGACATATTTGTCAGCCCATGTCAAATATCAGAATTGCGGTATAATGAAAAAACGTTATTGTGAAAATCATTCAATCCTTTCTACTATTTTCAATGTTTCTCAAGATTTATACTGTTCCTTATTACAATACGTTTCCGTTGACGTGTTTTTTGGACGAGTTTTTAACTCAATTTTCTTTGACATGCGATTACCCGTCTCATTTGGGGGATTTGCTGACCCAAGGGAAAGCGGATATTGCCATGATGCCTGTTGCGTCAATGGCGTTTGTCGAAAATTGCACGATTGTTAGCGACGCGGTGATTGGTTGTTACGGCGCTGTCAAAAGCGTGAAAATTTACGCGAACAAGCCACTCGACAAGATTGAAATACTCGCTCTTGACAACGATTCAAAAACCAGCGTGAATTTGGCACAAGTGATTTTACGAGAATACTTTAAAAATGACCGTTACCAAACGGCGTCGTTTTCTCAATCCGATTCTGCGGAGGAAATTGCGCAAAGAGCCGACGCTTGCGTGATGATTGGCGATAGGGCTTTGACCTATCAACCGGACGAAAAGATGTGGCGTCTGCAAGTGGATTTGGGAGAGCTTTGGCTTGAAAAAACCGGACTACCGTTTGTTTTCGCCGCGTGGATTACCAACGCAGATCGTGAAACGGTGCAACAATGGGAAAGCCAAGAAAAAATAACCGCTTTAGAGCTTGCTCGTAACAAAGGGGTTGAAAATCTATCCACAATTGTCGCGAATGTAATTCAAAAACAGAAAACATCTTTACAGCCGCCGAAGTTTCCCATGAAACCGCAATTGCTCGAAGATTATTATCGTCACAATATCGTTTACAAAATGACCGACGCTCATCGCGAAGGATTGCGGCTTTTTTTTCATTTGGGAAAGAAACATCAATTGTTTGATAAGACAAGAGAATTTTAAATCGAAGGAAGAGATTCTTTCTTTTTTTCTCCACGATGCGGCGTGTACAGCACGGGGATCTTTGAATGCAACGCTCCTCGTTGCTTTCGTTCCCGACGTCTCTTTTGTCTCCCGCGTCTCCTTTTTCAATGAAAACCGAAATTTCAAGTAACGTTACTGGTCATTTCAAAGGATTCGTGTATAATGCGTCCATCAAATTTTCTTGGATTTCTTTTTTCTTAATAGGATGGATGAAATATTCTGAAAACAGAGCATCGTTTGCAGAATACAACTTAAAAATGACCAAAATTAAATCTCATAGTACCACGATTTTAACCGTGCGGCATGGAGAAACCGTTGCGATTGGCGGTGACGGACAAGTGACGCTCGGTAGTTCGGTGATGAAAGCGGACGCAAACAAAATCCGTAAGTTACTCGATGGTAAGGTGATCACCGGTTTTGCCGGGGCGACTGCGGACGCATTTGCTTTACTGGAGCGTTTTGAGGTGAAATTGAAAGATTATCCCTCGAATGTCACCCGCGCTGCAACGGAACTCGCGAAAGAATGGCGAACCGACCGGGTTTTGCGAAAACTCGAAGCGATGATGATTGTTGTTGACTCGAAACAAACGTTTTTGTTGACAGGAAACGGCGACGTGATCCAGCCGACAGACGGCATCTTGGCGATAGGTTCAGGGGGAAACTACGCGATGGCGGCGGCGAAAGCGCTCGTCCAAAAAACCGACCTTTCTTCAACCGAAATCGTGCGGACAGCTTTGTTGATCGCTTCGGAAATCGACATTTATACAAATAATAATATTGTATTGGAGGAACTGAAATGCACGAAATGACGCCGCGACAGATTGTTACGGAATTGGATAAGTTTATCGTCGGGCAAAATGCCGCGAAACGATCGGTGGCAATTGCCGTGCGCAATCGATGGCGGAGGCAACACGTTGATCCGGCGATTCAATCGGAAATCGCTCCGAAAAATATTCTGATGATTGGTCCCACAGGAGTCGGAAAAACGGAAATCGCGCGGCGGTTGGCAACCTTGACCGGCGCGCCATTCCTCAAAGTAGAAGCGACAAACTACACGGAAGTCGGGTATTACGGGCGGGACGTCGAAAGTATGGTGCGGGAATTGGTTGAAAACGCGATTGGAATTGTGCGTGCCAAAGAACGCAACAAAATTCAAGACGAAGCCGAAAAGCGGACGGAAGAAAAACTGATTGATCTGTTGGCGGAAATCACGGAGGAAGAAGACCAAGACGCTGCTCCGTCGGATACTCAGGAAAATGAAGAGCCGGAAGTTCCAAAACATTTGGACAATGATTTCCTATCGCAATTCTCGGAACATTTAGGAAAAATCCTTCCTCCGGGTGTTGTGAGCGGAACGTTGGCATTTCCCGCGTTTGCTATGCAGCCGCCCAAGGAAAAAGAGCAGGAAGAGTCGGCGGACAAAAAGGAGAAAAAAGAGGAAGTGCGTGAAGAAATCCGCGGGTTGCTTAGAGCCGGCGAATTAGAAGAGGAAAAGGTGATGGTTTTCGTGGAAGCCAAGGGAAACGGAATGCCGATGATGATGGGAATCGGCGGAGATTTGGATAACTTGCAGGACATGATTGAGAAAATCGTGCCGAAACGTTCTCAAAACCGTGAGATGAAGGTTTGCGAAGCAAGGGTAGTGATCTTTGAACAGGAGTCGGAAAAACTGATCAATAAGGAAAAAGTGGACGCGGAAGCGGTGGAATTGGCGGAAAATCTTGGAATTATTTTCATTGATGAAATCGACAAAGTTGTTGCCAGTGAAAAATCAAGCGGCGCAGATGTTTCCCGTCAAGGCGTTCAGCGAGATTTACTTCCGATTGTCGAAGGAACGACCATACAAACACGGTACGGGTACGTCAAAACCGACCACATTCTTTTCATTGCTGCCGGAGCGTTTCATAAATCGCGTCCCAGCGACTTAATGCCGGAGTTGCAAGGTCGATTTCCGATTCGCGTCGAGTTGCAAGACTTAACGCAAGAAGATTTTGTGAGGATCTTGACCGAACCGAAAGGCTCGTTAACTACGCAGTATATTGAATTACTGAAAACGGAGGGACTGGAACTCTCATTTAAGCAAGACGCGATTGGAAAATTAGCGGCTTATGCCTTTGAAGTCAATCAAACGTCGCAAAATATCGGTGCGCGGCGGCTGGCGACAATCATGGAACGCTTGCTGGAAGAGATCAGTTTCGATGCTCCCGACATGAGTCCTGCCGGAGAAACGGTCATTGACGCGGTATATGTGACCCAACGTCTCGAAAACATAACGCAAGATGAAGATATGAGCCAATTCATTTTGTGAGGAAACGGACAAAACGTACCATCTTTCCAAAAGCTCGCATGTCTTGTAGGGGCAACTGTCGCGGTTGCCCGTCAAAACTTCTCTTATTTCCGGCGGCTCATCTTTTAAGACGCCTTCTCGTCGTCATTTTTTCGTTGCCGCTGTTTGTCGATACAGCTCCGCGTGCCGTGAAATCATTTGTTCCACGGTAAAATGTTCGGCGACACGTTGTTTTGCCGCTTGTCCTAATTGAGTGCGTTTGGCAGCGTCGCCGAATAAAAGCGTTGTCCGCTTCACCAAATCGCGGGAGCGGCGACGGAAGTCTCCCTCATGCTCCGGGATGAGAAAACCGGTCGAGCCGTCAACCACAAGATCGCGGTTACCCGGAATATCGGACGCAATCGCCGGAACACCGTAACTCATTGCTTCCAAGATAGAATTGGATTGACCTTCATATTCGCTCGTATTCCACAACATATCCAAATACGGCAGAAAGCGAGGCACATCGTTTCGGTATCCCAAAAAATGAACGCGGTCCTGAATGCCGATGTTGTTACGGTATCGAATCAGTTCTTCCCGCTGCGGACCATCGCCGAGAATAAGGAAATGAAAGTCTTCTCCCGCGAATTTCAGCAAATCCGCCGCCCAAATCGCTTCTTTGATTCGTTTCTGCGGCCAAAGCCGCGCGACCATACCGATTAAATATCGACTCGGTGGAAGCCGCAATTCGCAAAACAGTTTTTCCCGCTCGTCGATAAGTTTTGGCGATTCATTGGAACATTTCATCGCATCACCGGTAAGTTTTGGCAATTTTCCAAAATCTTTTTCATCCTCAATACTTCTATCTCTGATATCGCTTATATCTCTCGCGTCGTCAATGTTCTTTCCGCTCGCTTGTCGGCAATCCGCCGTTCTGTCCGGCAACATGACGCCGTTGGAAATCGTCACAAACGTCTCTGCCGAAATCCCATGTTCCTGATAAAAAGCGACAACGCCGGAGCTATTGGTAATAATTGCGTCTGTTTTTTTCGCAAGATAGCGGTCGATGAGAAAGTGTCCGGTATTTTTCCAAAGATCGACGCAACGTTCGCCCGCAAAAATTGTCGGAACGCGGCATGCAATCGCCGCCGCACGTCCATAGGAGTTACCTGCGAACAACCACGTATGAACAACGTGCGGATGAATTTTGCGAATCAACCGTTTCAACCGCCAATACGCAAATGGATCGGCTTTCAGCGATTTATTGATAAGCGTGTAAGGGATACCTGCCGCGTCAAGTTGTTGAGCCAACGGACCGGTTCGCGTCAAAACAGCGACATGCACATCAAATTCCTCCCGCGGCAATCCTACGGCGAGAAGCGTCATTTGTTTTTCCGCCCCGCTTTGATCGAGTGTCGGAATGATTTGAAGAACTTTTAGCATCGAAGAGATGAAATGGCAGAATAATTGAGGTTTAGGGCTTTCGGAAACAATTAAGATCGATCAAAAAACAAACAATCAGCAAACTGCAACAAGCAATCAGCCAATTATATCAAACAACTGACAAACCGCAACAAACAATCAGCAGACAAAAACGTAACGATTCAATTATACCTTACGCAGTTAATATTTTATAGTTTTTGAAGTTTTGGAATTCCGGATTCATGAGTGTTGCGACTTCTTCTTTATATTGTTGATCAATTTGTTCCAGGCAATCGTTGATTCCTCCTTTGA
>JAIRYX010000049.1 GCA_031267635.1 Planctomycetaceae bacterium | reverse complement strand
CGGGCGTTCAGATTTTGGACAATAAGGATGCGGGGCGTGTAATCGTCCCTGCATTTTGAATACTTGCAACCAACAATGTCCCATACCATGAACACACGACGCAAAATCAGAACAATCATAATACGCTGTTCCTTCAAACTTTTCTCTGGACGGTTCGTACCAACTTTTGAGTTGTTCTGAATTCCAAACTTCTTCAATAGATTGGTAAGTACAATCTCCACAAAAAAATTCTCCGTCTAGCGGCGATTGTTCGCATGTTGTTACTTTTCCATCCGGTGCAATAACAATTTGAGTCCGACCGCTTGAACAATAAGGGCGCGATTTAAACCAACCGTCAATTTGTTCTTGCGACGCATCCAAAATATCTTCTTCACATTCCCAATTGATTTTATGGTCTGGATATTGTTTGACCTTTTCTTCCATAACTTTACGATACCATTGTTTTTGTAGCGGCGTCAAAAGCATGGATTCATTACTTCGGTAAAGTCCGAGAAATGCCGGAGCGACCTTAATATCAAACAAAGGAAGCGTCATCAGAAAATCAACAAGATCCGGCAACAAATGTAGCGATTCTTGTGTGATAATACTGTTTGTTCGAACTCGAATTCCCGCATCAGTAAGATTATGAATCGTTTCTATCATGCGATCAAAATATCTGGGTCTGCGCACCAATTTATCGCACATTTCCCGTGTTGCACCCAAACCAACTTGCAACCACTCCAAACCGATTTTTACAAATTCTTTTGCTTTCTCCTTGGAAATATAACCTTTCGTAGAAATATTCGAGTCAATTCCATGTTGAAGAATTCGTTCAAGAATAATCATATGTTCTGGACGCGCAAAAACAAAAAATTATCAAATTTATTTTTACTAAATTTCAAAAAACTTAAACATATTATTTCAAATTAAAAATGTTTTAACACAATTATTTGAAAAAATTTCTCATTTTACATGTAATTTTATCTTAATATTATCGTATGTTTCAGTATGTTTAGAACCATTGCTATAATATGAAACAATATTTGTTGGAAGGTATACTCCATTAATTGGAATATATTTTCTAACATAATAAGTTTTTTCTATCGGTGGGATAGCGTAATTTTCATTTTCATATAACTTTGAGTATGGATCAGGAACACTTTGTGCATAAACAAATTCTGTCATTCCTGTTTCTGTATTAATATAACTTCTAGAGAAACAAATGTCGGCAATCTTTCTAGGTAGAGAATAACTTTCTTTCCAAGGAAGAAGAACATCATACTTTCCACTTCCTTGAAAATAAGGATTTTCTGGAATAACGACATTCTCTTCGGCTAAACCAGAAGTTTTCCATATTTGAGGAAGTGCTCTGTATGCCATAAAAAAATGAAGCATCAAACTGGAAAGATTCATTTGAAGAGCATCTGACGAAATATCACCATCTAAATTAAATATCCAATGGAACGGTTTGTTTTCAACATTTTTTCCAACTATTTCTATTCCATATCCATATTTCATTCTTACATGTCCTTCAAAAAGCCAATCTCCTTTCCGCTTGTTTCCTTTTTCATCAAAATCGTAATTGGAATAATCAAACTCTGCCTCATCTAATTTTGAGAAATTTTCCCATTGCATTTTTTGATACTTCAATATTTTTTCAATAATATATTTAGGTTGTTCTGCCAATTGTTCGTTAATAAAAGGTTTATATTCATGAGGAAAAGACAATACCCCTTGATATTTCGAACGAAATTTTGAAAGAAATGAATTCGGCTCAAGATAAATACGCTTTTTCAAAAAATGACGAGTAACAAATGGCAGTACACTAAGCCCGCCAATAATCGTACCAAGAACAACACGCCGAGTAATTTTTTGATTCATTGTAATTTTCCGTAATAAATTTTAACAAACATTTTTTACAACAAAAATAAATTTGTGTTGGTACTTTTTATAAATAAATCAGTTGCTCAAGAACGAAACAATGGGTGTTCAAAAACACCCATTGGAAATTTATTTTTTATCAAAGTTTTTTCGCGTTTTTCTTGTTCCCATTTTGTTACGGACAAGTTTTTTCTTACCGGGGAGGATTTTAATTTCGCCTCCCGCTTTTTTGACCGCTTCTTCCGCCGACTTACTGAATTGGTGCGCTTGCACTTTGAGCGGTTTCGTCAATTCGCCGTAACCGAGAATTTTCAATTCATCGAATTTTTCTTTGATAATTTTGCCGTCTATTAAAATGGCGGGTGAAACGTCTTCATTTGCGTCGAACAGCAATTCTAAGTCGCCAACATTGATAGTTGCCACTTTTTTAGCAAAGCTATTAGTAAAACCGCGTTTCGGAATGCGCCGAACAACCGGTAATTGACCGCCTTCAAACAACGGAGGCATCGAAAAACCAGAACGTGATCCTTGACCTTTGTGACCACGCCCCGCCGTTTTTCCCAAACCAGAGCCGGTTCCACGTCCTAAACGTTTTCTCTTTTTTTTCGGTGCGATTTCGTTGATAAGACTAGTAAGATTCATGACAACACCACTCCCCTCAAACGTTCCACTTCGGTTTTGTTACGGAGCGTCAACAGCGCATTAATCGTCGCTTTGACAACATTGGTCGGATTACTTGTACCGGTGCTTTTCGTGAGAATATCATGGATTCCGCACGCTTCGCATACCGCGCGAACCGCCGCACCCGCAATCACGCCGGTTCCTTGACTCGCTGGAACAAGAACGACTTTCGCCGCACCATAACGACCATGCACTTCATGCGGAATTGTCGTTCCTTCAAGATTGACCGATTTCAAATTTTTTGAACCATCTTTGATTGCCTTGTCAACCGCAGGCGGAACTTCATTGGCTTTACCATAACCGGCAGCCACTTTTCCTTTTCCGTCACCGACAACGACAAGAGCGGTAAAACTAAAACGCCGACCGCCTTTCACCACAGCGGCACAACGTCTGATCTTGACGACTTTGTCAACCAATCCATCATGTGTTGTATCATTTGACATTATTCTTCTCTTACTCTATAAATTATAGGAATTTCGTGCAAAACGAGTTTAACACATTTATTCCTGCGTCTCTCCTTTACCGCCGATATTCAAACCGTTATCGCGAGCGGCATCGGCAAGAGTTTTGACTCGACCATGATAACGAATCCCGCGACGGTCAAACGCCACTTCAGCGACTCCTGCCGCAACTGCTTTTTTTGCAATCACTTCACCGATTTTCGCCGCCGCCACACAATTTCCACCGTAACCGATTTCACTGCGCAACCCTTTGTCGAGCGTACTTGCAGAAACAATCGTCACGCATTTTTCATCGTCGATGATTTGAGCGGAAATATGTTTATGGCTACGAAAAACAACCAATCGTGCGCGTGTCGAAACCTTTTTGACAGCGTTACTCACACGGAATTTGCGTGTGATCCGACTCTTGTTCAATCTAATTTGTTTTTTCACTTCGACACCAAATTGTTTATTTGAACTTACTTTTAGACTGTACTCGCGCTTCGTATTCTGATTTCAACTTTGCGCTCTGCACTTTTCATTTTGCACTGATACTATTTTTTCTGCGCTTTGCTTTCCTTACGACGGATGACTTCGCCTTCGTATTTGATTCCTTTACCGAGATACGGTTCCGCTTGTCGGACAGCTCGCACAGATGCAGCAAATTGCGTCACTTTTTGTTTATCAATTCCTTTAATTTCAACGTGCTGCTGATCTTTGCATTTCACCTCCAAGCCGTCGGGAATCGGACATTGAATTTCATTCGCAAAGCCAACGCGAAGCTGCAACACTTTCCCTTGAATCGCGGCGATATAACCAGTTCCGAAAATTTCAAGTTTCTTTTCGTAACCTTTCGTTACACCGACAACCATATTATTGATCAACGCACGAGTCAAACCATGAAACGCATGGGCTTGTCGCGAATCAACTTTAGGTGAAACGACAAGCTGTCCGTCTGTGTTTTCCACGTCGATTTCGGGGCGAATCGCTAATTCAAGTTTCCCAAGCGGACCTTCAGCGGTCACTTGCCGACCACTGATCGTCACTTTGACTTTATCGGGAATGGGTATTGGTTTTTTACCGATACGAGACATTTGTATAATCCTAAATGCTTGATTTTAACGCAACTTTAATTTACGCGGCTTACCAAATTTCGCAAATCACCTCGCCGCCGACATTGCTCTGTCGCGCTTCGCGGTCGCTGATTACGCCCTTGTTTGTACTCAAAATATTAATTCCAAGTCCATTCAAGACCGGTTTGAGAAGATTTGCCCGTTGATAGACTCTTCGTCCCGGTTTACTAATTCGCTTAACATGTTGAATCACCCGCTCGCCATTTGGTCCGTATTTCAATTGAATACGAATGATCGGGGATTTTTCATTTTCCGGCATAGTTACTTCGAAATCCCAAATATAACCTTCCCGTTTCAAAACGTCGGCAACTCCGAATTTCAATTTGGAGTGCGGAATATCAACATGCGTATGTTCCACTCGGACAGCGTTACGAATACGAGTCAACATATCGGCAATTGTGTCGGTCATCATATTTCTAATATCCTCTACCAGCTTGCCTTTTTAACACCGGGAATTAAACCTTGCTCCGCGAGTTGACGGAAACAAATACGACAGATACCAAATTTGCGGTACACAGCACGCGGGCGACCGCAAAGTTTGCATCGGTTTTCGCGTCGGGAAGAGAATTTCGGAATTCTCTTTGCCTTAGCAATTTTCGATTTACTTGCCATTGTGGCTTTGCCTTCTTGTCAAAATCATTTTTGGATGAAGAAGTAACATATCACTACATTTAATTTTTCTGATTTTCCGCACGAAACGGCATTCCAAACAATCTCAAAAGCTCTCGTCCTTCGTTATCGTTTCGCGCGGAAGTCACAAAAGTTACATTCAAACCTTGCGGCTTGGAAAAACGGTCAGGATTGATTTCAGGAAAAACAAGAAACTCCGTAATTCCCAAATTGTAATTTCCTTGACCGTCAAAACTGTTCGGATTTACGCCGCGAAAGTCGCGTACACGCGGTAGAGCGATGGAAATCAAACGATCCAAAAATTCATACATGCGAGTTCCGCGAAGAGTCACTTTACAACCAATATTGGAACCTTCACGAAGACGGAAACCCGCAATGGATTTTCTCGCTTTTGTCACGACCGGTTTTTGACCGGAAATTTGAGTCATCGCATCCAACGCTTCTTCAAGATATTTTTTATCCTGCGTCGCGCTGCCCACACCCATATTCACGACTATCGCTTTGAGTTTGGGAAGCGAATTGACATTAGTGCGTCCACAAACTGTTCCCAATTTCGGGAGTATATCATTTTTATATCTGTCTTGAAGACGAGCCGTCATTTCGTAACCCTTTACCCCTATTCACTGATTCAAGCTTGTTATTTTCAATGATTTTTAATAAATTACAAACAAGTCATTTCGCACTTGTGTTTTTTTTCGCTGTTGTGATTTCGCTTATCATTGAGCCGCATTTTTTACAAATTCGCTGTTTACCGCCTTCCGGTTTCAAACGAATTCCGATTCGCGTAATTTTTTGACACGTCGGACAAATAATCATCACATTTGATACAGGAATCGGCATTTCTTTAGAGAGAATACCGCCTTGCGGATTTCTCTGACTTCGACGCACATGCTTTTTTAAAACATTCACGCCTTCGATAACGACACGATTTTTCTCACGGTCAATCGACTTTATACGTCCACGTTTACCGGCTTGCGCACCAATTCTGACTTCAACATTGTCATCAATTTTCAATTTCATCAGACCACCTCGCTCGCAAGACTAATAATTTTTGCAAAACCTTTATCGCGCAATTCTCTGGCAACAGCTCCGAAAATACGAGTTCCTTTCGGTTCTTTTTCACTTCCAAGAACAACTGCCGCGTTGGAATCAAACTTGACATAACTGCCGTCTTCTCGCCGCGTACTTTTCTTCACTCGCACGATAACCGCTTTCACTACCGCACCTTTTTTGATGTTGCTTCCCGGAATCACCGATTTGACTGAACAAACAATCACATCGCCGATTCCTGCGAAACGACGTTTCGAGCCACCCGGCACCTTGATACACATCAATTCTTTCGCGCCAGTGTTATCCGCAACATCGAGTCTGGTTTGCATTTGAATCATGACAGAACCCGTAATATCCGATAAATTTGTTTTTACTTAACTTTGATTTTGAACGACGTTTAAAGACGTTATTTTTCGTCTGAACTCGTATTTTCACGGAGCGCAGCAATATCAATCACATTTCCTTTGGAAACGACTTTAATCAGCCGCCATCGTTTCGTTTTAGAAAGCGGACGGCTTTCGATAATTTCAACCGTATCTCCTAAAGCGGATTCATTATTTTCGTCGTGAACGTAGCAAACCGTTTTCTGACGAATATATTTTCCATATTTCCACGATTTTACTGTTCGCGGAATTTCAACACGACGTGTTTTGGACGTTTTTGCGCTAGTAACAACACCAACTGCCACCATTTTCGGCATGAGTAAAACCCTCTTCAATTATTTACTTTGCGTTTAGTTCTCTTTGCCGTTGCTCCGTTAAAATTCTGGCGATCAATCGGCGGTTTTTCTTTAATTCGCTTGGAACTTCCAACCGTTCCATCTGCGACTGCATCCGCAATCGGAAGTAACTTTCTTCCGTCGATTTCAACAACTCGCCAAGTTGGTCGGAACTCATTTGACGTAATTCACTTGCTTTCATTTTATCAACTCCCGATTTCGTTTCTGATGAAAAGAATCTTTTATGATGCGGTCGAAAAGCTAAATGGATTTACGCTTCACCAAACGGCATTTGACCGGCATTTTATGGGCAAGGCGATTAAAACACATCTTTGCCGTTTCTTCCGGAACGCCGCCGATTTCATACATAACCGTACCCGGTTTTACAACTGCCGCCCAGTATTCCGGCTCCCCTTTTCCTTTACCCATACGTGTTTCGAGAGGAATCGAAGTCACGGAACGGTGTGGAAAAATACGAATGTAAAGACGACCTTCTGTTCGCAAATATTGTTGAACCGCGATACGTCCCGCTTCAATCACTTGTGCGCTAATCCATCCGCCTTCCAACGTCTGCAAACCGTAATCACCGAACGCAACCGTCTCGCCGCGTGTGGCGTTACCTTTTATACGACCTCTTTGAACTTTTCGGTGCTTGACCCTTTTGGGCATTCGAGCCATCGTTCATACCCTCGCTATCATATTCGCCTTGGTTGATCCAAACTTGTATTCCAATATGTCCTTGCGCAATCTTCGCTTCCGCAAAGCCATAATCAATTTTTGCTCGCAATGTCGAAAGCGGTATAGAACCTTCAATCGCTTTCTCACACCGCGCCATTTCCGCGCCGCCAAGTCGTCCCGCCAAACGGATTTTAATCCCTTTTGCGCCCGCACTCATCGTTTCTTCCATTGCTTTTTTCATCGTTCGCCGGAAACCTGCCCGACGCACTAATTGTTCAGCAATATTATCCGCTACAAGCTGCGCCACCAATTCTGGTCGAACAACTTCTTCAATAGAAAGATTAATCCGACGCCCCGTTAACTCTTGAAGACGGTTTTGCAATTCGTCGCTTCGCTTACCACCTTGACCAATCAAAATGCCTGGTCGCGCCGAATATAAAATAACCCGTACTTCGTCACGAGTCCTTTCAATTACGATTTTCGCAATCGCAGGGTTCAGCTGACGCCCATTATCGTCGTCTTTTCGTTTGTGCTTTTTAATAAAGTCACGAATCAACTTGTCTTCGACGAGCAACTCTGCGAACTCTTTTTTGGAAGCATACCAACGACTCTTCCAATCTTCCATTATCCCGGTACGAAAAGCAACCGGATTGATTTTTTGACCCATAACTTCGCTCGGTCCCTATAAAATATGTTTATCAATCAAGTTCGACCGTGATGTGCGACTTCCGTTTCAGAATAATCATTGACGAACCTCGCGCCTTCGCACGCCACCGTCGCTCTATCTTTGCGCCATCCACCCGTACATCAATAACCGTCAAATCTGTATTCAACGCACGCCGATCCACTGCGTTTGCGATTGCGCTTTTCAGTACCTTTTCCAACATTCTCGCGCCTCGATTCGGATGATATCGCAATATATTCAACGCATCACCCGCTTTTTCACCGCGAATCAACGTCGCAAAAGGACGAACTTTCCGCGCACTAATTCGTGCATACTTATGTTTTGCGACATACGCCATGATTATCACCGCCTTACAAAATACAAAGGGAACACTGAAATTTATTTTTTGCCGCCTTTACCGCCATGACCACGAAATATACGGGTCAGCGAAAATTCGCCAAGCTTATGCCCCACCATTTCTTCCGTAACGAACACTTTGAGAAATGCTTTTCCATTATGCACCATAAACGTGTGTCCCACAAATTCCGGCACAATCGTACAAGCTCTCGCCCAAGTTTTGATCGGTTCTTTTTTTCCTGTCACGTCAAGTTTTTCCACTTTTGTGAATAACTTGGCGTCAACATAGGGACCTTTTTTCAGTGATCGAGTCATATCTTATTTTCTTATTTTCAACCAAAAAATTTCCACAAAATGTTTTATCTCAATTTCAATACACCGTAACGTCGGCTTCGACGACGACGAACAATCGAATGATTAGACGGTTTACGATGTTTACGAGTCGAAGTACCTTTGGTCGGCTTACCTGTTGGAGTAACCGGATGACGACCGCCTTTAGTTCGACCTTCACCACCGCCATGTGGGTGATCAATCGGGTTCATTGCTGTTCCTCGAACATGCGATTTTCTTCCCAACCAACGAGTACGTCCGGCTTTTCCAATAACAATATTCATGTGATCTGCGTTACCAACAACGCCAATAACCGCACGACATGCGACTGGAACTCGCCGGATTTCACCGCTCGGTATTGTTAATTGCGCCCAACCGGAATCACGCGCAACCAACACCGCTTTCGATCCCGCGGAACGACACATCACTCCACCACGCCCCGGATTTAATTCGATGTTATGAATTTCACTTCCTAGCGGAATATTCGCCAATGGAAGACAATTTCCAACAATCGGCTGTGCCGTTTCGCCGCTCATCAATGTCGCACCAACAACAAGTCCTTCGGGAGCGATAATATAACGCTTTTCGCCATCTGCATAGTAAAGAAGCGCAATTCGCGATGTACGGTTTGGGTCATATTGAATAGCGACCACTTTTGCGGGAACACCATCTTTATTTCGACGGAAATCAATTTGCCGATATTGTTTTTTATGTCCGCCACCCCGAAAACGCACAGTTGTAAAACCTTGATTATTTCGTCCGCCAGTCCTTTTTTTCGGTTTCAATAATGATTTTAACGGCTTCGATTTGCGAGTTAGTTCCGCAAAATCGCTACCACTCATATTTCGCCGTCCGGCATTATTCGATTTATATTTACGAATTCCCATGACTTTCTTATCCTGTCGTTCTTAATTCTTTCCCCATTGTTTTAATGCTTTACACCGGATCAAATAAAATCAATGCGTGATTCTACGTCAAGTTTCACAAAAGCTTTTTTCCAGCTTTTTGTATAACCAGTACTTCGTCCATGCCGTTTCGGTTTTCCTTTACGATTTTGTGTATTAACAAATAACACTTTCACGTCGAACAGTTCTTCTACCGCTTCTTTAATCTGCTGTTTTCCCGCCAGTTGATGTACTTCAAACGTATAAATATTATTTTCTTCCGAAGTTTTCATTCCCTTTTCGGTGACAATCGGACGCAAAATAACCTGATACGGCAATAATTTTAAATTCGTTTTTGTTATATCTTTTGCACGTGACATAATTCATTCTCCCAGCAAAACAGATTTTATATTTTTCCAATAATTTAATTTTCTGCCGATTCGACATGTAATGGCTTACGAAAACTGTCGAGCGCTTTTTTAGTCATCACAACTTTTTTCGGTTTTAGGATTTGATAAGCATTGATTTCCGCCGCAGGCAAAACAGTTGTTCGCGGAAGATTTCTACCGCTTTTATAAACATTGACATCATAAGTATCAGTTGCAAGAAGAACACTCGAATCAACGTTTAAGTTTTTCAAAAGTTCGACCACTTTTTTCGTTTTAATTTCGGAAATTGTCAATTCGTTAAGCAAAATCAAATCTTGTCCGTTGATTTTACGAAGTAACGCTATACGAGTTGCTGTTTGCAATGCTTTTCGCGGAAGACGATATGAAAAATCACGCGGAGCTTTAGCGAAAATATGTCCGCCACCACGCCGCACGCCGCTACGTTTATGCCCAGCCCGTGCGTTACCTGTTCCTTTTTGACGGTACATTTTTTTCTTGGAACCGGCAACTTCAGAGCGTTTTTTTGATTTTGCGGAACCTTGCCGCAAATTCGCTTGATACATCACCACCGCTTCGTGGAGAAGATTTAAACTTACAAGTTTCCCAAGTTCGTCAGAGTTAAATTCAAACGTATCAACCTGCTCGCCGCTCATGTTGTAAACCGGTAATGTCACCATGATCATAATCTCTTGTATTTTTATTTCTGCTTTTATCGTTGAACTTTACGAACTATTCCACTGCCGCTATTTCTTCTTTTTTCACTTCGATTTTCCATTTATTTGCTTTCGGAGCGGGAAGATAATTGGTCGGCGTGATAGAAACGGTTATTCCATTAGGTCCCGGAACTGCACCGCGGAGAATTAAAAGATTTTTGTCATAATCAATATAGACGACTTTTTGATTGCGAATCGTAACGTTTGTGTTTCCATATTGTCCCGGCATCCGTTTTCCTTTCGGCGTGCGACTCGGATACGCGCTACAACCAGTACTCCCAAGATGACGATGACATTTTTTCACCCCGTGCGACGCACGTTGACCCCCGAAATTATGACGTTTAATCACACCGGAATAACCGCGACCTTTAGTTCGCGAAGTCACATCGACAGAAAGAACGTTAACAAAAACATCAACAGTAAGAATTTGACCGACTTGGTAAGAATTTGTCGGAACCCGAAATTCACGAACTTGTTTAACCGGTTCGCAATCGGCTTTCGGTAAGGTTTCAAGTCCTGCAGCAGTATTCGTTTTTTGGCGTTTACTTTCAAGTTTAGCGACATGACCACGTTCACTTCGTGACGCACGACTTCGTTTTTTTTCGCCATAGCCGATTTGCACTGCTTCATAGCCGTCTTTTTCAACGCTTTTAAGCTGAAGAACAGGACACGGACCGGCTTGAATCACTGTTACGGGAATCACTTCACCACTATTAGTGTAGAGTTGCGTCATCCCGACTTTTGTGCCGAGTAATCCAATCGACATTGTTTAACCTTACCTTTCGTCATCTTTGGGATCGCGTCATTTATTACAACGGATTACCCATCGACATCCAATCAAATTTATATAATCTATTTTATCTTTGATAATTTACTTCTGAAATCACTAACGAGAGCCAGTTGCTTTAATTTTAATATCAACACCTGCCGGAAGATTCAACTTATTCAACGATTCAATCGTCTTAGCAGTCGCCTCAACAATATCAATTACTCGCTTGTGTGTACGAATTTCAAACTGCTGTCTTGCTTTTTTGTCGATATGTGGACTAGACTGCACGGTATATCGTTCAATTCGAGTCGGCAATGGAATCGGGCCTCGCACAACAGAACCGTTTCGCTTAGCTGTGTCAACAATTTCCGACGCACTTTGATCAAGAATCGCATTGTCATACGCTTCCATACGAATCCGAATAATTTCAGTTCCAGCCATTTTTCAACACCTGTTGCTTCTTTCCGATTTTCAAATATCCCTCTTGACTGTCCATAACATCAATAACAAGACGAGTATTTTAACAACCTAGTAAATGCTGTCAAGCGTCTCTGAAAAAAAAACTGAAGATTTTTATTTTTTTCACGTTAACATAAAAATTACGCCTGATGTTCTTTCTCATCAAATCAATGCAGACGAAAGATTAAACCATATTGCAAAAATCTGCCAATCCCCCCCTGATACGCAACAGTAAATTGCCTGTCTTGCTTATTTTAACAATAAAGCAAAAAATCTTTTCAAAAGATATTCTCAAATTTTTGTTTTGTATTGACATTTTATCTCATGTTACGCATTCGGCGTCTATAAATTAAGAAATGTATTACTTTCGTTATCGTTAAAATTTTTTGATTGATTATTTCACTTTTGGGGGCAGGACTGATTTATACAATACTTCAACACCCCTGATTATTTCGTTTTTGGGTGACAATATTTGAAACCGCCATAGAACACTATGACGTCAGTTGCCCAAGCCAAATAAATCCGCACTGGGTCACTGAATAGTTACTGTTTCACCGAAAAATATTACTATTGCCGCCCTTATTTTTCGTTCAATTTTTTTGATAAAAATCCATGATCTCAAAAATAAGGGCATAAGGGCGAGTTTTGAGAGTTGGCTACTATAAGGGAAACTTGATAAATAAGGGCTGCAATGGTCAAGCCGTTCGGGTAATTGCAATGGTGTACAGTCTTTCTTATAACTCTACAGTTGACCAGTACGGATTTATTGGGCGGTGGCAACTGAATCGTTACAGTATTGTATAAATCAATCTCTCCCTCAACAAGTTCTTCTTGTCCTTAATGTCTCTTTGGGAATGAAAACCGCATTTTCAAACGTGAGGAAAATAGCGTGGACGGTTACAGAGTTTGTTTGTAAAAATATTTACCGAAAAAAACTATTCCAGTAAACAAAACAAGAATGATCGACAAAAAATAAGAATTAACAAACATCTGAAATATTGACGGCGGTTTTTGAAGTAATAACGCCGTATTATTCCATTGATAATGTTTTTCAAACCATTCCGGCGTTGAATCATAATATCCAACTCCGTTATCAAAAACAAGCATTCGCTGGCGATCCATTCCCAAGAAGACAATAAAATGATCGTCATCGACATGTAATATCGCAGGAATATTCCATTTTATAAGCGAAGTTAAATTCACTTTAACCGGATAAAGATTAACGTCAAAATTTTTTGCATAAGCGATAAGCGAAGATGCTGATAAACCGTTTGATTTTGTGATCAGTTCTTTTCGCATTCTTTCAAGGTCAAAATTATCAATTCCAGCATTTCGCAAACAAATATAAAGTGATTCAATACCGCATTCCTGTCTATTGGAAGCAATTTTCCTTGATCTCAAATGAAAATTGCCTGTTGACATTTCTTGTTTGTAGAAACAAGAAATGCCGCATACAAGAATCAATAGGATTGTAAAAGAGACAATGTAACGGGGATTTCCATTTGACATGGCGGCTCAATTTTCAAGTTTACTGTTTGAGGCAATGAATTTGCGTTAAATTCTGAAGCGGGAAATGAAAAAGAAACAAGGTATTCATGGGATTCATGATCGGTTTGAATCGTTGTGTTAATACGATCATCAGGAATGACAGATATTTTTATTGGTATTCTATCACGATGCCATACATTACAATTTCCTTTGAAATACTCATTTTCTTTAGTCAGAATGATTTTATCCGAACGCACGACAATAGGCGATAATTTGTTAAATATAACAGGAATACTAAATGAAGAATATGATTCGTCATTAGTTTTAATGGTTATGTCTCCTACATGCTCTCCATATTCTAATGCGGAATGTTTTATTACTGTTTCCAAAACATAAGACCAACCATTATTATAAGCGATAGGTTCTTCTATAATTTTACATTCCAACCATGAATCAGACGACGTAATTTCCTGAATTTTCAGTGGTTTACGCCTTGTGTCAACTATTGATATTCTACGAGTAGGTAATTCATCGGAATAGGAATCAATATCAATTTGTTTTGGCGAAATTGAAACGCCGTTTCCATTATTTGTCTTAATGTTCAAATGGTGCAGATAATATTTATCCTTTACCTTATATTCAACAAACCCTGTGTATAATTGCTGCCCAAATCCTTTGCCTGTTTGGTCAATTTCAAGTACAACGGTTCCTTCTTGGTGCGGCGCAACGGATTCAGGCGTCATTGTTATTTTTGCACAACCGCAAGAGGATAAAAGTTTAATATTATCTATCGTATCTTCTGAATCATTACGGAATGAAAAAGAATGTTCAAAATGCGTTTCCGCTTCGCCAAGATCAACATTGGCAACGTTAAATTTCAACGGAAATTTTTCTTCCGCGTCGGATTTTATTGTTTGATCTGATGCTAACTCCATGGATTGATAGGAATTATTACATGAACTCAATACACACAATAAACAAAGGAGACCTAATTTTTGCATTGATTTAATATTTCATTGAAAAATCAAGATTTTTTTGTAAACAACAATTTTATATTATTACGGCATGAATAAATAATGATACCAATCAATATCAAATTGACGCATCCCAAAAGCCAAAAACTCGGACGTTTCCATAGCGGAATACTGTCAAGATAACCTTTGATGATGGAAGTATCAACAAAAGATGTTCCTGTGTCCATATTCTGAACTACGGCGTCTTTGGGAATTTTTATGGTAAATAAAGAATTTGGGATTTTGTTGCCTTTGAGTTCCATAAAAGAAACATTTAATATTTTTTCTTCATTAAGTTTTCCATCAAAAAACATTGAAGTTTTACATGAATTGAGAATAGGGTATCCATTAACAATTTTATAAATGACTTCATCATGAGTATATTTAGCACGTCCTGAAACAAACTCTAATTTATTAATAGTACGATATTGATCATCTGTTAGCCACACAAACAATTTTTCAGATTGATCAATATTTTCTATATATAAATAAATCAATCCGAGACTAGAATTATCAATACTGCCTTGCTTCTTTAATTCATAACGCTGCTTTTGAGGATTAAAAGTGGAAAGGATTCGGTATAGGACAGTATCACCAGATAAATCAGAAAGACTTTCATAAGCTTTTGCTTTCATTTTATCAGAGGAGACTGAATAGAGCGGATATCTCGGATCATTAAGATAAAAAGCTGAATTATTATTAATCACCAATTTTCCATCAAAGACATAAATATCTTCTTTGGGTTGTTCCACTATCTTTCCGTTAAAAATGCCAGGTGATGTACAAACAAATCGCAATCTGTCACCTTTTTGCGCCCATTCCATACTAACATCAAAAATTACATTTGCATCATCTGCTACATCATTTGGTTTGTTAGCAATACGTTTTGAAAAAGCTGTTGTATAAGTAGTGTTAAGTTGATATTTAACCCAAATAGGATTACAAATATCAATTCGCTGTTTCACAATATTTTTCAGTTCATCCAAGCTTATTTCATCTGAATAACAAAAGTAGGAATTATTACATGAGCTTAATACACATAACAAACAAAGGAGACCTAATTTTTGCATTGATTTAATATTTCATTGAAAAGTCAAGTTTTTTTTGTAAACAACAATTTTATATTATTGCGGCATGAATAAATAATGATACCAATAAATATCAAATTGACGCATCCCAAAAGCCAAAAACTCGGACGTTTCCATAGCGGAATACTATCAAGGTAATTTTTGATGATTGAAGTATCAACAAGAGATTTTCCTGTATCCATATTCTGAACTACGACGTTTTGAGGAATTTTCATGGTAAATAAAGAGTTTGATATTTTATTACCGCGTATTTCATAAAAATTTACTTTCATTGTCTTTTCTGATAAAAGTTTTCCATTTAATAATCTCGTTTTCTTACCTGCAACCGGGATAGGAACTTCATCAATAATCTCATAAATAATATCTTCAAGAATATATTTGCTATTTCCAGAAATAAACTCTATTTTTTTAACTGTAAAGTATGGATTATCTCTTAACCATATAGATGTTTGTTCTGAATATTTTGGATTATTAATACTTAAATGAATAATTTTAGAATTATCATCTTCAATTAATGTTTCAATACTATAAGACTGTGTTTCAGGATTAAACTCGGAAAGCACTCTATAAAATACATTACCACCTGAAAAAGCAAATGGTGTTTCATAGACTTGAGCATATGTTTTATCAGATGAAATATTATAAAGAGGATATCCTTCTTTATCATTAAGATAGAACTCTGAAGGATTGTTAATTACCAAATTTCCATCAAAAACATAAATATCTTCTTTGGGTTGTTCAACAATTTTTCCATGATATAAACGAGGTGCTATACAGGAAAAACGTAGTTTATCACCTTTTTGCGCCCACTCCATTTTAGTGTCAAAAGTCACATTTTTTTCGCTGTTTACAGCATTAGGATTTTTTGCCAACCGATTAAAATAATCTGATGTATAAGTGGTTTGAACTTGATATTTCATCCAAATAGGATTGACTGCATCTAGCTGATTTTTTATACAATTTTTTAATTCTTCTAAACTAATTTCTTTTGATTGGCAAAAATTAGAATACATAAGAAAAAAAGCAAAAAAAACAATACAGATAGATTTTTTAATTATCATTATTGAAACCTTTTCTTTAGTTTATCGTTGTAAAATAAACATTAAATCTAACAGGAATCTCTAAAAATCTCGGAGTATTTCAGCTAAAAGTTGTCATTAGTTTTCATTTTTCAAGAGTGAGATTTTTAGAAATTCCCCATAGCTAATTAACTATAAATTTTATTGTTTTAACGCCATTCTTTATCCATTCAACATTTATCAATAAAATAAGTAGCTATTTACCACATTACTTGGCAACAACAATTTTATATTTAAACTTAAAATGGAAACAGTACCCATCCATTTTTTATCAACCTGCGCAATCAATTCCAGTAACAGAATTAGGAATGGTTGTACAAGGATCTTCTGTTGTAACCCAAATTCGTTCACAACCATCAAATTCTTCTAACTTACCACAATAAGCTGGTTCTGTATTAGAATAGGTCGCTGAACAACTACCACTTGAGGTTTGTACACAACCTGTGTATTCATTTCCTTTACACCAAGTCGTACCACCTCCTCCACCAGAAGGTATTAACGGTTTAGGAGTTCCTCCGCAATTTAGCGTACCGGGACATTGCCCACCTCCAAACATATTGTCTAAATCAACTTGCGAAATAGATGTGTGTGAAAAATTGTAACAAGCAATACCTGTTAACAAGCCAACTGCCAAAACTGACCATACTGTTTTCTTCATTTGTCTGTCCTTTCAAAATTGAAATACTTGTGTAAAAAAATTGTGCGATTCAAAATAAAATTTCACTATCAAATTTTTTTTATTATCAACACAACAGAAAAATCTTATGAGTAACAACCACCAATGATACTATTACAATTGGCTAATTTTGTTTATGTTGTTTTCAAAAATGTAGTTACTCATTTATTGTTAATGTTATTTTATTACGAAGCTTCCCCGTCGTCTAGTGGGGGGTAAAGATGCGAGAAAATATCTAACAAACATTTGTTAAAAAATTCAATGTCTTTAATTTAAGATATATTTTACGCAGTTAATATTTTATAGTTTTTGAAGTTTTGGAATTCCGGGTTCATGAGTGTTGCGACTTCTTCTTTATATTGTTGCTCAATTTGTTCCAGGCAATCGTTGATTCCTCCTTTGAACTGTTCGAAGGTTTCATAATAAACGTTATACAAACATTTCTTTTTCATGAATTTCCAAAGCCGTTCGATCAAATTCAAGTTCGGCGAGTAACTTGGAAGAAATAACAGTTGGACGCCCAACTCTTTCGCTAGCGATTCCACGGCTTTGCATCGCTGGTACCTCGCATTGTCCAAGACAATCGAGATCGGAATGCCTGCATAACGTTCCGATAGCTTTCGCAATAATTCGCAAACCTGCGTCGCCGTAATATAACTATCGTTCATCACGCTCGTCAACTC
>JAIRYX010000035.1 GCA_031267635.1 Planctomycetaceae bacterium | reverse complement strand
AATGCGAAACCTCGCCGCCAACATGAGACGGGCAATGTGTCTGCTCAAGTGATATTCAAGGGGATACTGCGCAAAATTCCAAATAATTCAGCATAAAATCAATGCTGAATGCAAAATTCTAAACCAATTTCTCGAAAATTAAAACGAAAATCCCCTCAAAAATAAAATTCGTAAATTAATACGGTTTTTAGAAACTCTCTGTAGGGAACTGCCAGAAATCTCCCCCAAATATTCGTAAACCCTTATTTTTCAACAGTCAAGTTTGTTGAAAATGAGATTTTTAGAAAGTCCCTGTAGAGTTACAAGAAAGATTTTATTATTGCAATTATCCGAACGGCTTTACTATTGCCGCCCTTATTTATCAAATTTCCCTTAGTAGCCAACAGATCCCTCCAAAATGCGCCCTTATGCCCTTACTGTTTTAGATCATGGATTGTTACCAACAAAATTACACGAAAAATAAGAGAATAAGGGCGCATAATTGGAGTGCAATTCGGGCTACTAAGGGAATTTTATAAATAAGGGCTGTCCTAATAATATGTTCCGGTAAGATTGATATACTCCTTGCACTTGAGTTTTCGGTTTTATGAATGGAGATCAAACCGGATTTTACGGTATAACGACACCAGTGAAAACCGAAATTTCAAGTGCAAGAAGTATAGTAGTTACCCGATTGCCGTGCGGATTGATTTGAGTTGGGCAACTGAATCGTTACAGTATTTTATAAATCAATCCCTCCCAAAAATGTGAAATAAGCAGGGAATTTTGTCTTCGATTCCCCCAAAAAACGAATAATTAGTAATTTTTTGATTTTTTTTTCTCACAACACTTGTGTTTGTTTTTTATTATTGATACACTGGAAGAAATTTCATTGAATGACATTCCGTGTTATAAAATAGAAATTTCCTCCCTTTCAACCCACCCCATCAAAAACACAGGAAACCAAAATGACTTTCTTCTTTTTCTCACCTTTACGTTTTTGGACGATTGCCGTTTGCATTTTCGCGGCAATGTCAATTTCACGTTATGTTGCGGCGTCTGATTCGGAACAAGAACAAGAGATTTTGTTTCAAATCGGATATCCCGACGCAAAATCTGCCGAGTTTGTTCAAGCCGTGAATTGGGAACAATTGCGCGGAACAAAATCGCCAATCGTGCATTTTGTTGTCGGCAAAAACAGAAACCGTGACTGGAGTCCGATTCATATCAGCACGCGCGACCTCAAAAATGCCGGCGCGTCGTTCACGGCGGAAATTGAATTTGCGTCGTGGAAAACGTTTGACGAACCGTTGTACTTTGTTATCGGAGCGGCGCACGCGCATCCTTACGAACCGTCGCTGGTGAAAATTACGCTCAATAGTTTTGAGTTGGAAACGAAACGTCAGCCGAACGGCTTGGAAAATATCGGCGATCATTTTAACGCGCGGAATGATACCGGATTTTTCGAGTCGGTCATTTTTGAAATTCCGCCGGAAAAACTCGTGAAAGGAAAAAATCTTTTTACTATCACGCTCACGGACGGAAGCTGGATATTTTACGACTACATCGCGTTGCGTCATAAAAACGAACCGCTTGCCCGTGAAACGTTCGACCTCAAAAAACAGTTTCTCGCTGATGAAATGAAAGACGTCAAAGAGATTTTATTCGTCGTGCGAAAGCCGGGCAAAGACGAACATTGGTACGCGAATTTCGGTTATTATGCCGCCGACAGCGACGTTTTTCCGTTTGAGCCGCACGGCGGTGCGTCGCTTCGTTTGTTGGACGTTCAAACCGGCGACGTCCGCACGGTGTTTGAAGACACCGCCGGTTCGATTCGCGATCCGCAAATCCATTACGACGGCAAGCGGATTATTTTTTCGTATCTTCCTGCGGACAAACGCCATTATAATTTGTATGAAATCAATATCGACGGAACGGGCTTGCGTCAGGTTACCTCCGGCGACTGGGATGATATTGAACCGACTTATACCGCGTCGGGCGACATTATTTTCTGCTCAAGCCGCGCGAAACGCTGGGTGCAATGTTGGCTGACGCAAGTGGCGACGCTTCATCGTTGCGGACCGAACGGTGAAAATATTCACGAAATCTCGGCGAATATCGAACAGGACAACACGCCGTGGCCCCTGCCGAACGGTCAAATCCTTTATATGCGATGGGAATATGTTGATCGCTCGCAAGTGCATTATCATCATCTTTGGACTTCCAATCCCGACGGCACGCACCAGATGGTTTTCTACGGCAACCTCGAACCGGGAGTCGTGATGATTGACGCGAAGCCGGTGGATCATTCGGATAAAGTCGTCGCGGTTTTCTCGCCGGGGCATGGACGCACGGAACATTACGGCAAAATCACGGTTATTGATCCGAAATACGGTCCCGACAATCCGGAAGGAGCGATTGCGATTTCTGGGCATTACGATCACGCCGATCCTTGGGCGTTCAGCGAGAAAGCGTTTCTTGCGGCGCGTCATACGCAATTGCAGCTTGTAGACGGCGACGGACGCGAGCAATCGCTCTATGAATTGCCGAAAGAGATGAAGGAGCAAGGTTATTGCGTTCATGAACCGCGTCCGATAATCCCGCGGGAACGCGAAGCAATCATTGCCGACCAATCCGACAACTCGAAATCCACCGGAAAATTCGCGCTGCTGGATGTGT
This sequence comes from Planctomycetaceae bacterium, assembly GCA_031267635.1. Taxonomy (GTDB): domain Bacteria; phylum Planctomycetota; class Planctomycetia; order Pirellulales; family Thermoguttaceae; genus WRMR01. Next base: position 1,914 of record JAIRYX010000035.1, on the reverse strand, counting down.
ACGCGGGGCGAAAAATGGCGGACGTGAAACGCGGTTCGGTTAAAGAATTATTAGTTGTCGAAACGCTGCCGGAGCCGATTCATTACAGCGGCGGCATGGATCAAATTTCCAGCGGCGGCACGTTCACGATTGAGCGGATTTACGGTACAGTGCCGGTCGAACCGGACGGTAGCGCGTTCTTTGAACTTCCCGCTAAACGAAGTTTTTTCTTTATCGCAATGGATCAGGACGGCAAAGCGGTTAAGCGAATGCACAGTTTCACGACGGCAATGCCCGGCGAAATCAATTCGTGTATCGGTTGTCATGAATCGCGTCAGGAAGCTCCCGAAATCGACAAAACGCAATTGATGCGGATCGTCGCCAAATCTCCTGTTTTGCCGAAGCCGCTGGACGGCGTCCCCGACGTGTTCGATTTTCCGCGAGACGTCCAGCCGATTCTCGATAAACATTGCGTGTCGTGTCATAACAACGAACGAGCCGATGCGGGCGTGAACCTTGTCGGCGATTGGGGACCGCTTTATTCTTTCAGTTATACGACGCTTTCGTGGCGGAACATGTTCGGCGATAACCGCAACCGACCGGAAAGTAATTTCCCGCCTTATACAATCGGCAGCGCGGCAAGTAAGTTCTATCAATTGATCGAGCAGGAACATCAAGGAGCGAAATGTTCCGCGCAGGAAAAGAATATCGTTAAGTATTGGCTCGAAGCCGGCGCGAATTACGCCGGAACTTACGCCGCCAATGGAACGGGGTTGATCGGTTGGTACTACCGTAACCAAAAAGTAGCAAACGACCTTGAATGGCAGGAAAGCACGGCGATGCGGGAAACGATCACGCGGCGATGCGACAAATGTCATACGCAGGAAAAGAATCTACGAATCGCGCATAATCTTTCGGAAGACGGTGGGCGTTTTAACCGGTATGTGATTTTCAATTTGACTTCGCCGGAGAAATCAAAGATTTTGCTTGCTCCGTTAAGCCAAGCCGCCGGAGGAACGCAGCGATGCCCCGAACCCGTCTTTGCCGATACGAACGATCCGGACTATAAAACGATTCTTGCCGGAATTGAACGCGGACGGCGCTATATTCTCGAAGAGAGCAATCGTTTCAGCATGAAACCTTTTATCGCCAATATGCCTTACACCCGCGAAATGATCCGCTACGGCGTCCTGCCGCCGAATCACGACCCGAAACAACCGATTGATCCCTACCAAACCGACCGGCTGTATTGGGAATCGCTGTGGTATCGGGCGAAACAATGACGGTCAAACATTCAAACATGAAGGATAAATTGGAATTCTCGGAACTTCCGGACGGGGTGAAAGTCAGAAAAAATTTCTCGAAATCAACAAACGAAGCTGTCCCCACAAGTCCCTTGAGTCCCAACTGTCCCTTTTTCTTGCTGGGGATCGCTTTTTGTTGGTGCGCCACGGATTTTCTCTTTCGCTTACGCTAAATTGTTTATCGACCATGGTGGGGAGTTCTCCGAAAGCTCCGCAGATGTCTGGGAAAGCGTCAGAGACGTCCTCCAAAGTGTTGGCAAACCAAAGGGACTTTAGGGACACAAGGGGGCTTGAAAGACTCAAATTTTTGATTTCTGGTGTTCTGTTTTAGATTTTGGGTAGCTATTCCGCCGCTCAAACCCAATAAACCCGCACCGGGCAACTGGATACATAAGAGCTGAAATGGTCAAGCCGTTCGGGTAACTCCAGTTGCCCAGTGTGGAGTTATTGGGATTGGGCAACTGACGCCATAGTTTTCTATTGCGTTTTCAAATATGGTTATCCAAATTTGTTGAAAATGAGTTTTTTAGAAGTCCCCAAATGCGAATTTGTTGGCTTTGAGCGACTGAATAGTTACAATTTTTTATTGTTGCCGAATTCGTCACGATCGTTAAATTCTTCAATCGGGATA
>JAIRYX010000012.1 GCA_031267635.1 Planctomycetaceae bacterium | reverse complement strand
TCTAAAAACCTCATTTTCAACAAATGCGACCGTTGAAAATTAAGGGCTTATGAATATTTGAGAGAGGTTTTGGGAAATCCCCTACAGTATTTTATAAATCAATCCCTCCCCAAAATGTGAAATCAGCAGAAAATTGCTACTCGCCGCTACGGGTTTAAAGTTCCACGTTCCACTCAAGAGCGTTCGGCAAGGTGTTAGAATTATTTTGCGGAACGTTTGAGTTATTCGGCGTTACGTAATTGTTCTCATATCGGACGTAAGGCGGAACGGTGGCAATCCGCGGTAAATTGGAGTGATTCTGTGTCGGCAGGAGTTCCGGCGGTAAATTCAAAATCCCGGCGGAAGGATTGGATTGGACAACTTTGTTACTCGGCGAAATTTTTGAAATATAAACGCGTTCCGAATCATTTTGTTGTCCATTCGGCATAAACGCCGCTCTCGCCGGATCATAACGATACGCCGGACCATGTGAGTTATTCGGCTGTAGGAACGGCGAATGCATCGTTTCCTCTGGAGAATTGTACGACGGTTGCGGCGTCGCGTATTGCAGCTTTTCCAGAGGACTTTGCGATTGCTGCGGCGGCAACGACTGGGTTTGCACCGAAGGTGATTGCGGCATTGACGATTGCGATTGCAAAATCTCATGCAACGACGGAACTTGATTTAATTGCGGTTGCGGCGGAGATGGTGGTTGGTCTTGTTGATTTTGCGGCGGTATCGAAAACGATTGCGGACGCGACGTTTCCGATGATAACAAAGAATTGGTCAACAATTTCTGAGTCGCGTTTTCGCTCGCGATTACAGGAAATGCGGACATTAAGTATAATGTCTCGTCCATCAATGGAATTTGCGGCGACGTCGGACGCGATAACGCCGTCAAGAGTTCGTTGTAATGAATAAAATGCTCTCTCCCCGGCGGATGAATTTCGCAATGATTGTCGATTGTTAAGAACGGCGCGTTTGGTAACACGGAACGGATTCGTATTCCGTCCGCGTCGAAAAGAAACGCAAGCGACGCATTCCGAAACGAAACGTCCGTCTCCGGCGGCGCGGCATGCGGCGGCACAATATGCAATTTTATTCCCTGCACCAACCGTTTCAAGCCCGACCAATTCACGTTTCCCTGTCCGTTCCAAAATGCTCCCTCCACTCGTTCCAATCGCAAAAACGCCGGATTATCCGGCACACTCCCAAATGCCGCCGACGCAATCGCCAATCGCTCCGCTTTTCCTGTCACCGAAAATGGAAACGGCTCGCGCAAAAAGGTATCAAGGGAAACATCGGCAAGCAAAACGCGGTGAAGTTCCAACCGCCGCGACCGTTGCTTCATCATATCTTTTGAATCGGTGAAAATCAGTTCTCCGCAAAAAGAACTTTGCTCTCCAAAGCTCGCGAAAAACGAGAGGAACGACGCAAGCCATCGTGTCGGCAAGACCGCATTGGCTGTTGTCAAACGGACAGTCGTTGACGGCGACGTTTGACGTTCTCGCGAGACGGTCAGCCGTAACGTTTGAGCGTCGGCGTTTTTTGTCTGAAACTGAAACGCCGCCGCCAAAACGGTCTTCTCTTTTTGCGGACGAAATTCGGCTTGCAAATTTTTGAACGTCGTCGGTTCCGCCCACGTCCGCTCATGATACGGCACGGAAAGCGAATTTTGCGGATTTGTCAGCGCGGGAGAAGAAACATTTGCGGAATTTGTTTTTTGCGAATTTGGAAAAATGTGAATTTCGCCGACCAAAAGCGTTACGGGAAAAATACCGGAAACGGGTTGCCCGCCTTGCGTTTCGGCGTAAGGAATTTTCATCAGCAGTGCGTTGAGCGTTTCCCGTACTTGCGGCGCGGCAGTTTCGTTGCACGAGATTTGCGGAATCTCGCACAAGTAATACCGTTGTTTCGTTCCCCAAAGTGAGGAACAAAAAAACGCAACCGAAGAAAAGAAATTCCGCTTGTACGGAGTTCGTGAAATATACGAATCATAAAACGCCGCCGATTGCGAGCTGTCCGAGTTTTGTTTGTCTGAGTTTTGCGGCACGGCAGCTATCGGCATTTCGCCTGTCATTTCAATCAATTCCCATTGAGGAATTTGTAACAGAACGTCGTTGGTTTCATCGTCGAACACGGAAAATTGCGAAAGCCGCACAATTCCCGGCGCGGGGAACGCAATGCTTTCGATAGTAACTCGCCTCCCCAATATATTTGTCATCACCGCTTCCCATCCGGTAACGGTTTTGACCGAACGACGTTCCGCCACTCTGGTCAGCACCATAATCAACAGCGCCGGACCGAGCAACAGAAAAACCAGCAGCGTTATCCAACGCCGTGTCTTATCATGTAACTTGAACATCCGTTTTCAATTTTAAATCCAATGAATTTCTATCAACTGATCTTACAGATTCTTTATCCACTAGGTTACGCACTCTTGTATGAGGATCATCGTTTGCAAGAGCGGCGGCTTGTTTATTAGGACTACGACATGAACGTATGATGGGGAAACTTTCGTCCTCGACTCCCCAAAAACGAAATGATCAGCAACTTTCGGAACTCCAACTTTGGACTTCCGAACCCCAATCAATAACCTTCAAAACTTCCTTTTTGGCTGTGTTTACTCCAATTTTGGAGCGATAAACTCCAAATTTTCTGTTCCAAACATCTCGTTTGGACTTCGGAAGCCCGAAATTGATGTTCCGAAGTCCAAGTTTGACCTTTTGAAGTCCAATCAATACCTTCGGAAGCCCAAATTCGGACTTCCGAAGTCCAAGTTTGACCTTTTAAAGTCCAATCAATACCTTCGGAAGCCCAAAATTGGAGTTCCGAAGTCCAAAGTTTATCCGCCATGCGAAACAATAATACTCGTTTCCTAATTTTTATCCACTGGATGCGTAACATGAGTTTCTAAATATTTTTTCTTTACTTTTTCATCCGAAATGCTATCAGGAGACACACCATAAATGAATATTCCGTTATATGTATCTGGAGGTATGTAAGGTTTCAATGTATTTGAGGGTGCATAAAAATCCCAATGATCATCAATACCTGTCACAACATTCTACCAAAGTTGTAATAATTTGACAACACGAGATTTACGTTCTTCTAAAATTTGTTTTGGACAAGTATCTTTGTCAATAGGAAACTTCTAAAAACCTCATTTTCAACACATGTGACCATTAAAAAATAAGGGCTTCCGAATACTTGGGAGAGGTTTTTAGAAATTCCCAATAGACATATAATTGACAATAGTGTCGATTTGCCAACCTTTGTTTCTAAAATCATTGACATGTTTTTCCAATATTCGCTTAGTTAACAACTTAATATGCGACGACCACCTTTCATTCTGATTACATTGCCAAAGAATATTAACAATTTCAAAAATTGTTACGACATAGGTGTCTCCATCATGAACAGTTAACTTTTCGAGATGTTCAATTTCATTTTTAATAATAGAAGAACTGGTCTTTCCTTCGAAGATAAGATGATAAGTTTTCCAATATTGGTTTTGTTGTGCTTCATTAGACGGTAAATCTTCTCTCCCCCAAGAATATGTACCCAAAGAAAACATAATAATAACGAATACAAAAATAAATACAAATCTGATATTGTTCATATTTCCAATCTCCTTTTTAGTGAGTAAGTATTTTATATTTTACTGGAACTGTAAACACTCACACTTTATTTTTTGACACGAAATGCTAACATACGAAATATTTCGCGACATCTGCGAATAACAAATTTTCATAACTTAATGTTTTATAAATTTGAGACACAAAACGTGTTGATGTGTAAATATTAAAACTAATGAAAAATGATCAAAATTTTATTTTTCAAAACTTCCTTGATTAGCACAAATCGAAAATAACATTTTACCTTAATCCCAGCAGTTTCAAGTTAAGCATCACGATTTTCAAGGGAATATTTGAAATATTTCTTGTTTATTTTGTACATTTTATTCAATATCAAATGCACCAATTTCGCTAAATGATTAATTTTAACCAAAATCGCTATTATTAAGGTAAACAACCATACCAACCACCACGACCAAGTAATTATTCAAACGCTGTAACATCAGTTATCACTAGAGTTTACGCTTAACTTGAAACTGCTGACTTATTGAGTTAGTTTATCTTCGGACTTTTCCTACTTTGGGGCAAGGTGTTCCTTAACAAAACGTGGGTCAACGTCTCGAAGAACGGAAAACTCAATCGTTGTTTGTTTGCCATTGACTCGTTCAAGCGTTACATCACCGTTATCCAATGAAATAAATTTGGCGTTGGTTTTGAAAAGCTTATCCGTTGATTATCAGCTTCGGAAACCCTTATAAAGAATGTTCAATTGCACCGTAAGGCGATCTTTTCGTTGTCTGGATATTCATACTTTTCTAAAAGATCAGGGAACTTGCGGGCGCCCCCCCCCCGCGCGCAGAAGCTTAAGATGGGGGGTCGGGCTTTTTTGAGTGG
>JAIRYX010000506.1 GCA_031267635.1 Planctomycetaceae bacterium | reverse complement strand
CCCCCCCCCACCCCGCCACCCCCCCCCACCCAACCCCCCCCCCCGCCACCACCCGCCCCGGGGGGGGGGGGAACACAAAATGGCGAATCTGCCATTTTGTACGTGTGATTTCACTCTTTTTTGCCCGTGTTATTGCGTGCATTTCTGCCCGTTTTGGAAGACAATCTTTTGTTCGCAGGGCGTTTACGCTTGTCGAACTTCTTGTTGTGATTGCGATCATCGGAATCTTGATTGCGTTACTGCTACCCGCCGTTCAAGCCGCGCGTGAGGCGGCACGGAGAATGCAGTGCAGCAACAATCTTAAACAGATGGGGTTGACGATTCACAATTTCGCAGACAGCCAGAAAGGGATTCCACCGCTCCTCACCTACATGTACAACCCGATCCGCACGGATACACGAGAAAACGGAAAGATGACGTTCTTCCCATTCCTCTTTTCGTACGGCGAACAACAAGCCAATTTTGATTTGCTGACTGAAGGAACAGGAAAAGGCAAAGGAATTGATCGCGTGTTCAATGCAGCGTGGTGGGCAACGCTCACGTCGGAACAACAAAAAGGACTCGGTAGCGTCAACTGGGTGAAATGTCCAACGCGCCGAACCGGCACGGCAAATGCGGAAGGAACATTTGACCCGGGTCCGCAAACCGATTACATCGCGCTTTGCGCTGTTCGTGGCGGAACGGATTTGTTTTACAAATATTTCGGGCAAGCGGAAGCACAATATCATGTCGGTCCGTTCCGCGTTGCCAAAGTAACGCTTGATAAAGCGGATACAGCAAATGATTGTCAGGTATTGAACTGGGAAATCCGCGACAGTTTGGCTCGTTGGGCGGACGGCACATCAAATCAGCTTTGTATTGCGGAAAAACATATTCCTTCAAGTTTTTTAGGCAAATGCACTAACGTAAGACATGAAGGCATTGACTGTAGTTATCTCGACGCTAACGGAAATACTTGGGGAACATTCACCAATGCTCCTTCGCGTCAGGCAAATATTCTAACAAGTACGGAATTTAAAGTCATTGCCAATTCTTCGTCTTGGGGAAATGATACGGCAGCGGATTTAACATTTTGGCACTCCTACGCGATGGGAAGTTATCACCCCGGCGTTTTTCTGGCTTTGCTGGGCGATGGTTCAGTTCAGAATATTTCCAATACCGTGTTGCCGCAACTTGTTGGACAATTAACAGTTGTGAACGATGGTGCGGCGGTAACGTTACCGTAAAGTGTAGAGCACAAAATGAAAAAGATTTTGCGCTCTATATTTTTTCAAAATTAAATTATCATTATCAACAAAATCAAAAGGGTACAAATTGAAAAAATATTTTTTTGCGATATTACTTGTTTGTCTCTGTTTTTCTGGATGCGACGGCAACGGTAATGTAAAAATAAGCGGTACGGCGTCTTATGAAGATGGTACGCCGTTGCCAAAAGGGATTATCACGATTTCCGACGACAAATCGCAATATACGGGAGACGTCAAAAGCGGAAAATTTGTGATGGGCGGACTCGCTCCCGGAAGCGGTATACCGCCGGGAAATTACAAAGTTTACGTCAGCAATTGTTTTGACGAAAGCGGTAAAAACCTTGTTAAAGACAATTACACCACTGCCGATAAAACGCCGTTGACGCTCGAAGTGGTAAAAGGCAAAACGCCGCCGCTTAACCTGAAATTTGAAAAGGCAAATTGAAAAGCCGTCCAATACCGAAAACACAAACCATACGCAAGCCGGAAAATGACGTCCATTTCCGGCTTCTGGAGAGAAAATAGCGTATGTTCCAATACTACTATACTAGACCTTTTCTTTAACCCTATCAATAGACCGAACACTATTCAAAAAACAGTTATTTTGTATTCACCTGTTTTGCCTAAACAACCTGATGTAAAGTTAGAGAAAAGGTCTACTTCTCACTCTTTAAAATTCAAATAACTATTCAGTTGCCCAGCCAAATAGACGAAAACGACTTTAAATTTATGTCTTCTCACAAAGGCAACGGAGCAACAAAGAATTTATTTTTTAGAATCGCTCGGTGTTCTTGGCGCCTTTGTGAGAAACAAATTTTAAAATGTGATGAGTATAAATCCGCACGAGGCGATTGAATAGTTACAAATTCGACTTTTAAAATTATCTCACTTTTTAAGAGAGTTGAGAAAAAAATGTGAAATAATTAGAAGGTTGTGTCATAAATTTATTCCGAAACATCGTTATCAAAAGCCGTCGCTACCGAAACGCCAACCGGTTCACAGTATTCCGCCTCGTCAATCACGGAACCGTTGAACACAAGCTGTTTCTTGCCGCCGACTTCTTTTACGTCAACACTGATATAATTCTTCCCTTCAAACTCGCCTTTGAGAATCTCTTCGGAAAGCGGGTCTTCAATGTTCGCTTCAATTGCACGTCGCAACGGTCGCGCACCGTAATCTAACGTGCTGCCGCGTTTGATGATCAGTGTCTTCGCTTCATCGGTCAGTTCCAGTTTCAAACCTTTTTCCGCAAGACGTTTCCGCAGTTTCTTCAGTTCAAGTTCAATGACTGCGCCGAGGTCGGTTTCGGTCAAATGACGGAACACGATAATTTCGTTCATCCGGTTGAGAAATTCCGGTCGGAAAACTTTTTCAATCTCGCTCGTTACACGCTCTTTCATGCTTTCGTAATTGCCGTTGTCTCCCGTGCCGGTTTCGAATCCGAATTTACTTTCATTTTTGATTGCTTCCGCACCGGCGTTTGTTGTCATAATTAATACTGTATTGCGGAAGTCCACGTTGCGTCCGAAACTATCAGTGAGACGTCCCTCTTCAAGGACTTGCAATAACATATTGAACACGTCGGGATGTGCTTTTTCGATTTCGTCGAACAACACGACCGAATAAGGACGCCGCCGAATTTTTTCAGTCAACTGACCACCTTCTTCAAATCCAACATAACCCGGAGGCGCGCCAACCAGTCGGCTGACGCTGTGTTTTTCCATATACTCGCTCATATCGACTTGCACTAACGCCTCTTCATCGCCGAACATAAATTCGGCAAGGGCTTTGGCAAGCAGCGTTTTTCCAACGCCAGTCGGTCCTGCGAAAATAAAACTTCCAATCGGGCGTTTCGGGTCTTGCAAACCGCTTCGGCTTCGGCGAATCACACGTGAAACCGCGTTGATCGCCTCCTGCTGGCTGATCACCCGTTTGTGCAGTTCTTCTTCCATCTGCATCAATCGCTTGGAATCTTCGGTCGTCATTCGCGTTAGCGGAATACCTGTCATTTTGGAAATGACCTCGGCAATAACATGATCGTCCACTACGCCGCTTGCTTGCTGCGACCGTTCCCGCCATTCTTTCTGAATATCGCTTTTCTTTTTGCGGATTTTGTCCGACTGATCGCGCAATGCCGCCGCTTTTTCAAAATCTTGCGACGCAACCGCTTCTTCTTTTTCGCGGTTGATTTGCTCCATTTGTTGATCCAAATCGGCTAAATCCGGCGGACGTGTCATAGATTTCAAGTGAACTCGCGCACCGGCTTCATCAATAACATCAATTGCTTTATCCGGCAGACACCGCGCTGTAATGTAACGGTTGGAAAGCTCTACCGCCGCCGCCAATGCGCCATCGGTAATTTTAACTTTGTGATGTTTTTCATAACGGTCGCGCAAGCCCTTGAGAATTTGCACCGTTTCATCCAAGTTTGACGGTTCGACCATAACGATTTGAAAACGCCGCTCTAACGCGCTGTCTTTCTCAATGTATTTACGGTACTCGTCGAGCGTTGTTGCGCCGATACATTGCATTTCGCCGCGCGAAAGAGCTGGTTTGAGAACATTGGATGCGTCAATCGCGCCTTCCGCACCGCCCGCGCCGACCAATGTGTGCAACTCGTCAATAAACAAAATGATATTTTTGACACGCTGCACTTCGTTCATTAACGCTTTGATTCGTTCCTCGAATTGTCCGCGATATTTTGTTCCGGCAACCATCATCGCCAAATCCAGCACAACAATACGACGATCCAACAACAATTCCGGAACGTTTCCTTCGACAATCCGCTGCGCAAAACCTTCGACAATCGCCGTTTTTCCAACACCCGCTTCGCCGAGCAATACCGGATTGTTTTTTGTACGGCGACTCAATATTTGCATTGTCCGTTCAATTTCATTGTCGCGTCCAATAACCGGATCAAGCTTTTTCTGACGTGCCAATTCAGTCAGATCACGTCCGAAACTGTCCAACGCCGGCGTTTTTGATTTTCCGCTCGGTTTTCTGGATGGATCGTCCTGCATTCCGCCGCCGATACTGCTAAAGACTTCATTTCCACTCCGCTCTCCCGAATCAACCGCTTCCAAACCGTGTCCCAGAAGATTGAGAACTTCCTTGCGAACTTCGTCAAGCTTAAGTCCAAGATTCATAAGAACTTGCGCTGCAACACCTTCTTGCTCACGCAATAAACCTAACAAAATATGTTCAGTTCCGACGTAATTGTGATTCAAGCTTCGCGCTTCTTCCATCGAATACTCAATGACTTTTTTCGCTCGCGGCGTTTGCGGCAAACGTCCCATTGTTACAAGATCGGGACCGCTTCGCACTAGTTTTTCAACTTCCAGACGGATTTTCCGCAAATCAATATCCATATTTTTAAGAACGTTCGCGGCAACACCGCTACCTTCTTTCACCAAGCCGAGCAAAATATGCTCTGTCCCGATGTATTCATGGTTAAACCGTTGGGCTTCCTGATTGGCAAGTTGCATCACCTTCCTGGCACGGTCGGTAAATCTTTCGTATGGCATTCCTTCACTCTTCTTTGACTATAGTGGTGGTTATTAAATTTTTACCTTATATATTATTATATCAGCTTTTGCAATTTCGACAAATACGTCCCGACAATCTCTTTAAGATTATAGACTTTACGTTGTTATTGACAATTTGGTCGGGCAGAAAAATGAAAAAATAATGAAATCCTGTAATTTTTCAATCCTCTTTTTAATAAATACCACGAAAAAATGAATTATAAACTCATGTTGCGCACCGCAAGTAGAAAAGTCGATAAAACGCACACCAATATCGGAATTTTTGCATAAAATCTTTTAAAATGGCTAATATATTCTTCACACTTTAAATTTCGGTTTTTTAAGACAGTGTTCATCGTTTAACATGCCCCCAAACGCGCCCTTATGCCCCAGCAGTTTCAAGTTAAGCGTAAACTCTAGTGATAACTGATGTTACAGCGTTTGAATAATTACTTGGTCGTGGTGGTTGGTATGGTTATGTACCTTAATAATAGCGATTTTGGTTAAAATTAATCATTTAGTGAAGTTGGTATATTTTATATTGAATAAAATGTACAAAATAAACAAGAAATATTTCAAATATTCCTTGAAAATCATGATGCTTAACTTGAAACTGCTGGGGCATAAGGGCGAGTTCGAGGGATCGTGGTCGGCTACTAAGGGAAGCGTGATAAATAAGGGCTGCAATAGTAAAATCTTTCGGAATAATTATTCAGACATCCAGTGCGGATTTATTGGGTTGGAGCGGCTGAATAGTTACGATAGCTCATGCGCATACTCATTGCACTTGAAATTTCGGTTTTCACTGATGTCGTTATACCATAAAATCCGGCTTTGATCTCCAGCCATAAAACCGAAAACTCAAGTGCAATGAGTATTAATGTGAGTTAATATTTATTCCATGAAGCACGTTTTTTGAATTTTTATCTTTTTGATTATATTGTAAGAGACCTTGAGTTTTTTCTGTATTTATGGATAATAGAGAATTATTCTGCGTTTGTTTCCTGCGACTGCGAGTTGGAAATATTGCAGTTGCACTATTAAAATAAGGAGTTTGGTCGTGTTTGTCGCCGCTTCAAGCCGATGTTTTCCCAATTTGACTATCAAGGAATCGCTGAGCAAACTCGCGGATTTGGAATATACGGCTGCCGAATTGGTTGTCGGAAAAAATCCCGAAAATCATTTGATTCTCCCCGAATCCCAAAAACAGTTCGAAGATATTGTGCAATTCTGCCGTATGTCGCGTCGAATTACGCCTATTGCGATTTATTTCGATTATGAGCCGGAAGACGCTGATTTTTTGCGCAGTTTTGAATGTTGTGCTTTTATGGCAAAAGCGGCAAAAATCGTTCAGATTACTGTCAAATCATCGGAACTCGGCACTCCATTCAACGCGGAAGTGGAAAGATTGCGTCAACTGACAAAAATAGGAAACACTCACGGACTCGTTATTGGCGTTGCGACAGAAACCAGACGGATGAGCGAAGACCCGGATTCGCTGAAAAGTATTTGTAAAACGGTTCACGACCTTTCAGTAACGCTTGATCCAAGTCATTATATTTATAGCCATTCCAAGCCGAAAGAATACGATCACCTTCTGGAATACGTTAGCCACGTCCGCCTCCGCGATACGACGAAAGAAAAGCTGCAAGTTCAAATTGGGCAAGGAATTCAGGAATATGGGCGGCTTGTGATCCAGTTGAATAAAGTCAATTACCGCCGCGCTCTTTGTGTCGATTTGACTCCGCTTCCCGATATTGACCAAGAAGCGGAATTACGTAAAATGCGTCTGTTGCTCGAAAGTTTATTGTAAAAGTTTTTTCTTGGTGAGAATGTTATTTCATAGAAAAAAGAAAATCCAATGTCATCATTCGCGTTACGCCGACTTGCTGTACTGGGTTCGACCGGAAGCATTGGTCGGAGTACGCTTGATGTCGTGCGCTCCGCCGAAAAAAGAATGCAAGTTGTTGCGTTGTCAGCGCATACTAATATTTCACTTTTGACGGAACAAATTCAAGAATTTCGTCCGCAAATTGTTGTCGTAACTCATGACCCTCAAAATGTATCGCAATTAGAAAAAACACGTCAAATAGCAAAAGAATCCGGCACAAAAATTTTATTCGGTGCGGAATCTTTAACGCAAATTGTTATTCGTGACGACGTGGATATTGTCGTGTCGGCGATTGTCGGAAGCGCCGGCTTGAAAAGCACGTTAGACGCATTGACTGTCGGAAAAACCGTCGCGTTGGCAAATAAGGAGAGCTTGGTTGTCGGCGGAGAATTGGTCATGGATACGGCGAAAAAATACGGCGGGAAAATTATCCCGATTGACAGCGAACACAGCGCTGTTTGGCAATGTTTGCGGACAAGGACAAATCAAGTTACAGAAAATGAACAAAATACAAAAAATATACAAAAAATCATTTTGACGGCAAGCGGCGGACCGTTTCGGAATTTTTCGTCCGAGCAACTAAAACATGTGACTGTTGCTGACGCATTGACGCATCCGACATGGCAAATGGGGAAAAAAATCACCGTCGATTCCGCAACGTTAATCAATAAAGCGTTAGAAATTATTGAAGCGAGGTGGCTTTTTGGAGTTTTACCGTCTCAAATTGCTGTCGTGATTCATCCGCAATCGGTGATTCATTCAATGGTTGAGTTTTCCGACGGTTCGGTGATGGCGCAATTAAGTCCTCCCGATATGCGGCTACCGATTCAGTGGGCGATTGATTATCCGCAACAATTTTCCTGCCCGTCAAAAAAAATGAACTGGACGGAGAATTTTTCGTTAGAATTTTTTCCGCCTAACTTGGAACAGTTTCCGGCATTACAGATTGGTCTCGAAGTCGCCGAACAAGGCGGTACTGCCGGAGCGGTTTTGAATGCCGCAAACGAAGTTGCAGTGGATGCTTTTTTGCAAGAGCAACTTCCGTTTCACAAAATTACAACCGTTTGTCAAACAATTCTCAATCATCATAACTATGAACGCCGTCCAACTTTAGAGCAGCTACAAGCTGCCGACCATTGGGCGCGCGAGGAGACGAAAACATGGCTTTCCCGTTAATTCCGGCGGCTGCGGATGTTGTTGCCGCCGGTTGGCTGTCGCATCTTCCAACTGTCGTTTACAATGTTTTACTTGTGTTGATCGGCGTAAATTTGTTGATCATCGTGCATGAGTTCGGACATTTTATCGTGGCGCGGATGTGCGGCGTAAAGTGCGAAAAATTTTATATCTGGTTCGATGTTTACGGATGGCGATTTTTCCGCTTCCGATGGGGAGACACGGAATACGGACTCGGCGTGCTGCCGCTCGGCGGTTATGTCAAAATGCTCGGACAAGAAGACAATCCCGGCGCAATCCGTGCTGAAATTGAACGTGCCAAAGCCGTTGCCGCCGACACGAACAATAAGCCGGAAACTCACGCGGAAACAAACCATGAGTCGCAACAATCCGAGTTGCAACAACCTGTGACGCAAAATAACAATCTGTCGGTAGAAGAGTTGGAAAAAGCGTTGTACGCGAAAGATAGTTATTTGTCGAAACGTGTGCCGCAGCGGATGGCAATTATCGTTGCGGGTGTTGTGATGAACGTAATTTTTGCGTTTATTTGCGCGACAGGAGCATATCGGTTCGGCGTGGAAGAAATCTCGCCGATCATCGGTAATACAGCTGCCGGGTCGAATGCGTGGGAAGCCGGTTTGCTGCCGGGCGATACCGTCCTTGCTATTGATAATCATCGCATTCAGAAATTTTCTGACATCACACAAGCGATTGTCCGTTCATCTTCCGAGAAATCCACTTTTCGAATTCAACGTCTCGGTACTGATTTGCCTTTCGATGTGGAAGTCGCGCCGAAAATGGGAAAGAAAGCACTTGTGGCGTCTTTCGGCGTAAAGGTTTCCAACAGCTTGAAACTTGCGGATAAGCCGTTTTATTCTTATCTCAAGAAGACGGTCGAAAAAAATGCCGAAATGCAAAAGCTCAAAGGCAAAGAAACGCTACTCAAAGTGAATGGACAAGAGGTTTCTTCTTATTCCGATTTGGAACAAATTCTTGTCAAATCGCCGCGCGATTCCGCAACGTTCACCTTTCAAAAAGAAAAGAGCGACGAAACTGTTGACGTTACGCTTCCGCCGTTGCCTTGGAACACGTTAGGGCTGTTGTTTCAAACCGGCGAAATTACGATGGTTTTGGAACAGGGGAAAGCGTTTGGTTTTGAAGTCGGCGACCGGCTTCTTACGTTAAACGGCGCGCCGATTGATCCGCTTATGCTGACGCAGCAAGTTTTAGAAAAATCGCTCGTCGGCGGCGGTGAAATGAAAATTGCCGTTGAACGCAAAGGCACGCAAAAAGAATTGACCGTAAATATCCCTGCCGAGCAATGGGATTATCACCTTGAATGGAACGCGGCAGCGCAGATTTGTTCTGATATTCTCGGAATTTCGCTGACTGTTTTACCGGAAATCGTCGGTGGAAACGAGGATATTCCGGCGGGAAGTACGCTTGAAAAAATCATATTTTTGGAACAAGAGAATCAAGGGTTGCCGGAAATCCTTCTTCAATCCAAGTTAGGAAAAAAAGTCAAAGGAGGATATGAAATTGTTAATAACGATTCGTTACCAAACATTATACCGAACTTTATAATGTTTTTGGAAGGCGTTCTCCTGCAAGGACTGCCGACGGAAACGAAAATCCGGCTGACATTAAAATCCGGCGAAAAGACAATTGAAACGGTTGTTCCTATCGTTACCGATTCGCGACGAATCAGCACAGATTATGGATTTGACTTTACGCCGATACTCTTTCTTGACAAAGCGGACAATTTTAACCAAGCGGTACAAAAAGGATGGCATGCGACGGTCGATAACACGCTGTTAGTTTATTATACGTTGAAACAGCTTTTACGCAATTTCAATGGAACCGCCCATGTGTCGCCGAAAGGACTTGGCGGTCCGGTGATGATTGTTCAGGCGGCGTATAGTTTTGCAAGTTCCGGTATGGGAAAGTATTTGTTGTTCCTTTGCATGTTCAGCGCGAATTTAGCGGTGCTGAACATTCTGCCGATTCCAGTCTTGGACGGCGGACACTTTGTCTTCTTGTTGTACGAAGCGGTTTTCCGCAAGCCGCCGAATGAAACGGTGCAAGTGATTTTGAGTTATCTTGGACTGATATTACTCCTCGCGCTCATGCTTTGGGTTTGCTTGCTTGATCTCGGTATTATTAAGAGATTTTAAGGCAACGTGATTTCCTTTTGGATGCTATTTTAAAATCACTTGTAACTATTCAATTTCTGATTATTGCGTTTTTGGGGGACAATATTTGAAAACGCAATCGTAAACTATGGCGTCAGTTTCCCAAGCCAAATCAATCCGCACTGCTCAACTGAATCGTTACCTTTAGAAAGATTTATGCGAATCATCGGAGTCGGTACAGATATTATAGAATGTGAACGAATTGCCAGAATGCTAGAGCGGCATCGGGAATCGTTCACCTCCCGCGTGTTTACGGAACGCGAAAACGATTATTGCGCAGGAAAACAAGAAGTTTCGCATTATGCTGGACGCTGGGCGGCAAAAGAGGCGGTTTTCAAATCGCTCGACGCCGCTTGGTTCAAAGGGATGTCATGGCGTGATATCGAAATTCTCAACGCGCCAAATGGAAAACCTTACGTTGTTCTCGCTTGCGGAATGGCGGAATTTGCACAAAGTAAAAAACTCAAAGAAATACAGATTTCAATTTCTCATTGCAAATCTCATGCGGTTGCCTTTGCTGTGGCGGTTAGCGAAGATTGAAAAAACTGTACATCACTGTTATATTTCTCACGCTTGAAAATTCTGTTTTCGTTAAAATTAAGAGACATTAATGACCAAAAGGGATTTTGGGATACGATGAACGATTTATAAGCTCTCTGACTATTTCGTTTTTAGGGAACAATATTTGAAAGCGCAATAGAAAACTATGGCATCAGTTGCCCAAAACAAATACATCCGCACGACAACGGGCGAGTTTATCCGCAAGATTTTACTATTGCAATTACCCGCACGGCTTTACCATTGAAAATTTCTAAAAACATCATTTTCAACAAATGTGACCGTTGAAAAATAAGGGCTTACGAATATTTTGGGGAGGTTTTTAGAAGTTCCCCATTGCAACCCTTATTTATCAAATTTCCATTAGTAGCCAACAATACCCCCAAACGCGCCCTTATGCCCTTATGGGGCATGGTCGATTACGTTTGAGATGATGGGTTACAAACGAAAAATCAGGGAATAAGGGCGCATATTGTTATTTACGAATGCCGTGAAAGCTTACAAAATTTAAAGCAATCCATTTAATATGAGATTACTTTGTTAAAGATATTTTGTATTTTTTCGCGGCTTGTTCGGTAAAAATGTTCGTTTGCAGTTTGAGCTACTTATAATCTTTCAGATCAACACTTACTTCTTTATTGGAGTCAGAAACGTCAACGATGAGTTTTGTAGTTGTCGGCGAAGTTAACGATTGAGGTACGATGACCGAAAGTTTCTTCATTTCCGCTTTCATTTTCACGCCATATTCCGCCCGTTGTGCGTCGGTCATTTTATCGTATTCTTCCGACGAAACCTCAAACGACGGACGCACGTTTTTTGTCAAAACTGTTTTGTATTTCCCGGCAGGGCAGCCCGATTGAGTGTACGAACCTTGCGATGTAGCAAGAATCGCCTTACCCGACGAGTCGGTTGTTCCGCTAACAGCCCAACTACCGGAGACATCTTGCGGCAACAAAACAATCGTCACGTCTTTTTCCGGCTTACCGTTATTATTTACGATAACCGTGTGTGAAATAAGTTGCGGAAAACCGTCCGGTTTTTTCGTTCCGCCGCAGCCGATAATAAAAATCAGCGTCAATGCAAGACAAACAGCCGATGAGCAAATTGTTGATTTCATTAGAATAATTCTTTGTTAAATAGTGTTAAAGATTTATCCGCGAAATCCACAAAATATCACGAAAACTATATACAATTTTGTAATTTTTCGTGGAATTTCGCAGATCATAAAAACATTACAATGATGTTTGCGATTCGCCGCCGTCAACAGAGCCTAACGCCCCCCAAACGCCAAAATTTGATCTGCCGCTAACAACATCGGGGTCAGCAAGATTGCCGGTCCCCACTGTATCGGAAATGAATTGCACGGAACCATCGCCCATTCCGATATTCACGCCGCCGGTGTGATTCCCCGTAGCGGTAACAATCACGTTGGATTGCTTAGGTGTTGTTGTTCCTGAACAAGTCGGCGAGTTCGGAGGCAAAACAGTGGTGAATCCCACATGAGCAGGAGTTCCGCGCCAATCGGCGCCTCTAGCTTGTTCCGTAACCGCTTTACTTGTTTCTGGAAACGTCTTAGGATCATTAGCATTTTTCATCGCGGCACAAAGTGCGCGTGTCACTGCTGATGTCGTTGTTACGTCGCCTAACCCTGCTTCTACTGCGAAATTTCCTTTGATGTCGTTACCGGTTGTACTTTTGTAAACGACTGATTCCGAAAATGCGATCGTGTTTGACGTACCATCGGTAATGGAACCGAATTTATTCCATTTTTCAAACCCGCCGAAGAAACCGCGATTTTGCGTTCCTCCTTCAGTTGTTCCGCGAATCGCATCGCCCAACGAAGCAACATAACTGATTCTCGCAGCACCGCCGCCTTGATAAGACGGTTCTGTTGCGTTGCCGTCGGACGGACAAGTATGAGCGTTGATTACGCCCTTGTATGCATCTTCGGAACTGTCCCAGGGTGATTTTTGATTTGCGTAGATTTTCTCATAGCGAGCGTTCTGCTCAATGTAGGGCAACAATTGGATTACCCACGAGTAACATCTGTAAACGTTGTTTCCGGCAACATTGTTTTGCGGTCCAGACCGGAACGCTGGAAAAGATTTGCAAGCGTCGTGGTAGGTGTGCAATGCCAAACTCAATTGTTTGACGTTGTTGCTGCATTGCATTCTCCGTGCCGCTTCGCGCGCGGCTTGGACGGCGGGCAAAAGTAACGCAATCAAAATCCCGATGATTGCAATCACAACAAGAAGTTCGACAAGGGTGAATCCTTGACGTAGCGTCTTTATTACACACGATTTTTGGAATCGGGCAACAAAGACAGAAACCATACGGACAATATAGAA
>JAIRYX010000504.1 GCA_031267635.1 Planctomycetaceae bacterium | reverse complement strand
AATCCCCGAAACTAAAAATGATATAATTGCACAGAACACAAAATTTCTGACAAACAATCTGGATTTCTTTATATTTTTCATTATTGATTTCCTGCTGTTTAGGAATAATGGTTAATGTTGGGAGGTTCTAAAAACCTCTCTTCTCAATGTCGGTACGTCCGTATTTTTCAATGGTAAAATTATTGAAGGTTGGGGGTTTTAGAAGTTTCCTTTAGTCTTTCAGTTCAATTTTGATTTCCTTATCGCCCTTCGGCGGAATGACGATACTTATATCGCTTGATTTTTTATTTTCGTATTTTTTAGGCAAGAGCGAAACGGATTTCGACGCATTTTCAGGAATGGCTTCTCCTTTGCGTTCATGCTCCAATATTTGTTCGTCAGTCAGTGTGCTTTTCACTTCAATTTTCACGACAGTGACTTTGTAGTTACCGGGATTCGTTCCGTCGCCATCGCCATACATCGAAATAGCAAACGTTCCGTTGTCTTTTGTAATCGCGCTGCCGCCCGGTTTCCTCGGATCGTCTTCGTTGAAAAATGTAACGGTTGCTCCCGTTACCGGACTTCCCTTATACACCACAACTCCCGCCGCCGGAACCAGCGTTTTGGAACGCGGATCGCCTTTTTGACAACCAGTGAACATCCCGAATGTCAAAAGACACAGCAAAAAAATAAGACAAGTTTTCATTGTTTTGGGTTTCATTTGATACACCTTTTTTCTAAAATCGTTTGTGTACTCCTCATAGCGAGAAATTGCACTTTTATTTTGCTTATAAACACCATGAGTAATTTAGGAATTCAGTAACAAATAAATGGCAATTTCTTACCGTGGAATGTATAACTTCTTTATGTTAAATTTTGTAATGATTCATTCATACTCCTCACACTTGAATATCCGGGTTTAATTAAAAGAGGAACACTGTCTTAAAAAACCGAATATTCAAGTGCGAGGAGTATAGAAATGACAGTCTGGAGCGTAAGCGATGAGGAAATATTCACCTACGTTTCAGACCATTCCTGGATTTCTCACCTTCATGATGTAAAACAACATTATTTAAGAGAAACTCTTTCCTCCAGTCTCTCTTTGTCATGTCTCCCGCCTCATTACAACGATTTGGATTCTCCACCGTTGATACTTCCCATCGCACCCCAAACGCCAAAGTTTGATTGTCCCACCGTTAGCGAACCGAGATCAAGGTTTCCGGTATCCACTGTATCGCTCACAAATGTTACCGAGCCATCACCGAGACCAACGTTTACGCCGCCAGTGTGGTTACTGGTCGCAGTTTGAATCATGCGTTCTGTATTAGCAGTGGCAGCCGGACTTCCTCCACCGAAACAAGACGCGCTGTTCGGCGGCATGATGGTATTGAACATCGTTGTTCCGATATAACCTTTGCCCCACATTTTACCAGTTAAATCGCGACGAATGTTACTGCTTGAAGTTGCGTACATTTTTTTATCGGGAGCTGTTGCGTTACATGCGCTGAAAATAGTGTCTTCCCAGCCGTTAGCGCCGGCATAAACGGCAGCTCCGAGATTTTTACGAATATCGCCGCGCACAATTCCTTGGCTTTCGTTAGCTCCACTGCCATCACTGATTGCCGATTCACTGATAAAAACAGTATTAGAAAGCCCATCGGTAACGCTTCCAAATGTACGTTGACGTTCTATTCCAATGTGAAAAGCGCCACGAAAAAAAGCAGTCGCACTGAAAATCGTCGGAAAATCTCCCACACAAAGCATAACATTATTACGTCCCGGCGATGTTGCACCGATACCAGTTTGAGAATTACCATCGGAAGGACACAAATACGATGAAACATTTTCGTGATACGCCTCAAGCCACATCGTTTTTGCCGGATCTGCAGCAGGACACGTTTGAGGATCGCCGGCGCCATTTTCGCCCGCAGTGATAACAGCCGACCAACGAGCCGTCTGTTCCATAAACGCCAGAATCCACACTTGACCAGAAAGTCTGGTATAGGTGGTACTGGACGCAGTCGCTCCTGGAAGCCCGCTTTGGCATCCAACCGGAATTTTTTTGTAAGTGTCGTGGAAATTGTGGATCGCAAGCCCCACCTGCTTCATGTTGTTCGCGCATTGCATCCGCCGCGCCGCTTCCCGCGCGGCTTGAACAGCAGGCAAGAGAAGTGCAATCAAAATCCCAATGATTGCAATCACAACTAAAAGTTCGACCAACGTAAACGCTTGACGAACAAAAGATAGTTTTCCAAATCGGGCAGAAATGCTCGCAATAATACGGGCAAAAAAGAGTGGAATCGCACGTAAAATATGGCTCGCTAGCCATTTTACGTACCCCCCCCCCCCCGACATATTTTGACACAATCCAAGAAAATCAAACGTTTTGTTTAGCTTTTTCATCGCTGAAACTCTTTCTAAACTTTTAAGTTTTTGAAAAATGGATTAAACAAAATCACCATAAACCTTATTTAATCCATTAAATTCTATACTTAGTAATTATGGTGGCAAAAAACGAGTTTGTCAACAGGTGAATTTTAAAATTTTGAAGATTTTCTTGAAAATAATTCCTTGAGTTAATTTCTCACGACGAGAATATCGATTTTATCTCGCCTATAAACTCATAGTAATTAGGAGTCAGCAACGAATATACTCCTCACGCTTTAAAATTTCGGTTTTCATTCTCAAAGGGACATTAGAGACAAAAGAGGACATTGGGGACGTGATGAGCAATAGTGCGATGAACGATTTATAAGCCCTCTGACTATTTCGTTGTTAGGGAACAATATTTGAAAGCGCAATAGAAAACTATGGCATCAGACGCCCAAGCCAAATAAATCCGCACGGCAACTGTAGAGTTATCCGAGAGATTTTACTATTGCAGCCCTTATTTATCAAATTTCCCTTAGTAGCCAACAATCCCCCCCCAAACGCGCCCGTATGGGGCATGGTCACTTACGTTTGAGAGGATGGGTTACAAACGAAAAATAAAGGCACAAGGTCGCATTATTGATACCAATTTGGGGCTGCTAATGGAAACTTGAGGGAACTTCTAAAAACCTCCCCCAAGTATTCGTAAGCCCTTATTTTTCAACGGTTGTATTTGTTGAAAATGAGGTTTTTAGAAGTTCCTTTGATAGATTAAGGTAAAACCGTTCGTGTAATGATGGAGTTGCTCAAGCCCAATAAATCAGCTAAACCCGCACTGGGCGACTGAATAGTTACGAATTTTCAAATGCGAGAAGTATCGCAGTTCTATCGTAAACCGCAAAGATTTATGGGCGTCTCTCATAACCCACTATTTTCAGAACTTATGTATCTGTTAGAATACATGAACAGCCAATCGCTAGTCTGGAAAAATTACCATACAGAAGACATTGAGTGAAACAATGATTGACAATCAGGGTGACAGATTTTTTGCGAAATCGGTTCGCGTATTGGTTTCGGCGTTACGGCTGATTCGGGGGACGAATGAAGTTTGCGGCTTTTAACCTTTAGTTTTAAATTCCAACTTTTAATTTTCCATGCTTCCTTATACGATTATTATTGGGCTTGAAACGCACGTTCAGCTTTTGACGGAAACAAAATTATTTTGCGGATGCGGCACGATATTCGGACAACCGCCAAATACGCAGATTTGTCCGGTTTGTCTCGGACTGCCGGGCGCGTTGCCGGTGATCAACCGCGAGGCGTATTATCTCGCTGTCAAAGCGGCGTGTGCGCTGAATTGCGAAATTTCGCGGAACACCAAATGGGATCGCAAAAATTATTATTATCCCGATTTGCCGAAAGGTTTTCAGACAAGCCAGTTTGATTATCCGGTTGGAGTCGGCGGACATTTGACGATTACCGATCCGGCGGATGCGGAAAAACAACGAGAAGTCGGACTGTTTCGCGTCCATCTCGAAGAAGACGCGGGAAAAAGCATGCACGATGAGGAAGCTGATAAAAAAAGCAACATGCAGTCCACGCGAATTGATTTGAACCGCGCCGGAATGCCGCTTTTGGAAATCGTGTCAAAACCGGATATGCGTTCGCCGGAAGAAGCGTATTCCTATCTGACCGAATTGAAACTGCTGCTCATGTACATTGGCGTTTCCGACTGCAACATGCAGGAAGGAAGTTTGCGGTGCGACGCGAATATTAACCTGCATATCGCGCCGTCACCGAGTAATCGCTTAAAAGAAGTGTTGAAAACGCCGATTATTGAAATCAAAAATCTTAATAGTTTTCGTGCGGTGCGGGCGGCGTTGGCGTATGAAACGAACCGGCAATATCAATGTTTTCTCGACGGCGAGTATGTCGGCGATTTTGCCAAACAAACGTGGCTTTGGGACGAAGCGAAACAAATCACGCGGCAAATGCGGACGAAAGAAGAATCGAGCGATTACCGTTATTTTCCCGAGCCGGACTTGTTGCCGGTGATTATCACGGACAAAGAAGTTGCCGAAGTGCAAAAAAGTATTGAATACAGAAAGCCGCCCGACGTGCGTAAACGTCTGACGGAACAATACCTGTTGTCGGCGTATGATGCCGACGTGATTGTCAACGCGGGATGGGAAGTGGCGGAGTATTTTTTCACGCTTGCCAAAAAATCGGGAAACGCAAAACAATCGGCAAATTGGCTGACGCAGGAAGTGATGCGGATTTTGAATCAGCAGAACATTCCGATAGCGGAATTTCCTCTTTCCGCCGAAACGTTGGCAAAATTAATTGCGGCAATTGATACCGGAAAAATCCCGCGAAATCAGGCGAAAGCGTTTTTTGCGGAAATGCTCAAGTCGCAAGAGAGCGTTGAAACGTTGATCCAAAAACTCGGCGTCGTGTCAATTCCGCAGGAAGAACTCGACAAAATCGCGGAACAGATTATCGCCGAAAATCCAAACATCATTGCAGAAATTCTTCAAGGAAAAGCTAAAGCGATTGGCTCGCTTATCGGCAAGGCGAAGAAGCTTAACAAAAATATTGATCCCGCTCTGTTTGAAGCGTGTTTGAAAGCGAAAATAAACGCGGGATGATTACAACTTAAAGAAAGTAAGAAGCAACATGTCAGAAAAGACGATTTTCCAAAAAATCATCGATAAAGAGATTCCGGCGGAGATTTTATACGAAGACGATTTGTGTCTTGCGTTTCGTGATATTATGCCGCAAGCGCCGACGCATTTTTTGGTGATTCCGAAAAAAGAGATCGTGTCGGTGAATGAAATTGAGGAATCGGATGCGACGTTGATTGGTCACATTTTTTCGGTGATTCGCAAATTAACACAAGACGAAGGAATTGCCGAAAGCGGTTATCGCGTGGTAACAAATTGCGGCACGGATGCGTGTCAAACGGTGCCGCATTTGCATTATCACGTCATCGGCGGACGAAACATGACGTGGCCGCCGGGTTAATTATACTCATTGCACTTGAAATTTCGATTTTCACTGATGTCGTTATACCGTAAAATCCGGTTTGCTCTCCCATTCATAAAACCGAAAACTCAAGTGCAATGAGTATTAAGATTGTTTCTCAATACGGATTTATTTGGCTTTGGGAAACTGAAGAGTTACAATATTTTATAAATCCATTCCTCTCCAAAATGTGAAATAAACAGAATACTTTCCGGGAAAATTGACTGTAATACTATTCAGTTGCCCTGTGCGGATTTATTGGGCTTGAGCGACTGAATAGTTACCGTTTTTTCTTTTCAAGCATTTAGAAACTTCTAAAAAACCTACCTTCAACAAATTTTATCATTGAAAAATAAGGACTTACTAACCTCTGGGGGATGTTTTTAGAAGTTCCCATTTGAAATAATCAGCAACATTACAAAGAACTACTTTCACCGCCGTTCATGGAACCATAAGCTCCCCAAACGCCGAATGGCGAAATTCCGTTTGACACGGGGTGAACTGTAGCGTCCAATGTTCCTGTTGTTACTGCGTTAATCGTGTCGCTGATAAATTGAACACTTCCGTCGCCCAACGCTGCATTGATGCCGCCCGTGTGCATACTTGACGCCGCGCTCATTTGTCGGCGACCATAATCGTAAGTTGTATGAGAAATGCAACTTGCCGAGTTCGGCGGCAAAATCGTTGCGAAATTCGATGGTCCGCGTCCGTCCGCCCATCGTGTTCCAAAATGATTTGTTGCGGCTGTTCCAACGTACTTTTTCTTGGAACCGCCGGATGCAGGATCAATCTGTTGTAAACATGTATAAGGAACAACAGCGATTCCGCCGGCTGTCGCGGTATCATCAGCATTATTCACGCCGGAACCTTCGCCGTT
>JAIRYX010000473.1 GCA_031267635.1 Planctomycetaceae bacterium | reverse complement strand
TACGGCGCGTTTTCATGGATAGCACTTTTGAACTTCGTGCTGATCATCGCCGCGATTGTTCCGGTGATTTATTTTGTCTGGGAATGGATTGTCACGCTTGGGAAGGAATGATATATTTTAATCTTCGATAATGTAAATGTACCTGTATGATGATGCGCAAACGTTTGCGATGAAAATAAATATTAAGAATCATGTCAACCTTGTCAGAAAAACGGAATGAAATGTTGCGATATTTGGGAATTTTCTTTCTTTGTGTGTCTTTATTTTTATGCCGACAAATTCAAGCGGAAGACAGTGCGCCGCGCAAAATCATTCTTCTTGAGCAAGCGAAACAGGTGAGCGAGCGCGACGTGAAAAGAGCGGCAGAAAGCGAGTCGGAGAAGAATGCGGATGGCGGTTACAATGCGAATGTCCGCGTGGTTGACTGTTTCGCGGCGATGGAATACCATTACACGGGTGGACGATATGTTGACAAGCCGATTCGATTTCGGATGCTTTCACCGGAAACGATCAAGCCGAGGAAAAAATATCCGCTGATTATTTGGTTTCACGGCATGGGAGAAAGCGGCAATGATAACACACGTCAGCTTTCGCATGTGCAGTCTACGATTAACGTGATTGCAGGCAAAAACAAACTTGATTTTTTTATGATCGTTACGCAATGTCCGCCGGATAATAAATCATGGGAAAATTCCATCTCGAAAGAAGGCAAAGGAGACGCGTCGATCACTATTGCCGAAGAAATTTTCGACACGGTCATTCAGGAATATCCGATTGACACGAACGCATTAGGCGTGTTTGGCGTATGTTCCGGCGGCAATGCGGCGTGGAATTTTGCGGCGAAACATCCGGGACGATTTGCGGCAATGGCAGCGTGTTCTTCGTCGCCGTCCGGTAATCCGCAGGATTTTCAGCAAACGGCAATTTGGGCGTTCAACAACAAGGACGATTCGGCGTCGTGGGAAACAATGGAACAGTTTATCAATTCCATTAACGCGGTGAACGGCAATGCCTATGTGACATTAAAAGAAACCGGCGGACATGATTCGTGGACAAACGCTTTGTATGCGGAAGAAGTGATTCGTTGGATGCTGCTGCAAAACTTGAAAAGATGCAGCGTCCCGCAAGGTACCGCTTGTTATTATCGAACATCGGGAAATGTGTTCGGCTTATTTGGTTTGCCGATTTTTGCAATCTTATCCGTATTGTTTTTTCCGTACATTTACAGTTTTTATCGAAAAAAGTAACTAGTCAGTCGCCTCGTGCAGGTTTAGCGGATTTATTGGGCTTAGGCAACTGCATCATTACCCGCACGGCTTTACCATTGTAGCCCTTATTTATCAAGTTCCCTTAGTAGCCCGAATTGCGCCCTTATTCCCTTATTTTTCGTTTGCAACTCCATCATCTAAAACGTAAGCGACATGCCCCATAAGGGCGAGCTTGGGGGGCTTTGTTGGCTACTAAGGGAATTTTGATAAATAAGGGCTGCAATATAAAGCCGTTCGGATAATTGCAATAGTAAAATCTTTCGGATAACTCTACAGTTGCCGTGCGGATTTATTTGATTTGGGCGACTGAATAGTTATCGAAAAAATAAGTGATTTTACGAAACATTCAATTCCCGCGCCGTTGTTCTACTTCTCACACTTGAAAATTTGGCTTTCATCCCCAAATGGGACATAAGAGAATTAGATGACCGATGAACATTGTTTAAAAACAGAATTTCAAGTGCGAGAAGTCTATGATCGTGAAATAATAGCTCTGTGTGCCAGATCACTCTTGCGCACCGGGGACTCTGCGACCGGAATGTTCACGTTCCGGTTTTGTTTCGCTGTTTTTATTTTTGAGACCTTCCGGCACGCCTTGCCCCGGTTGCCATGAATTGGCGCCCGGTCGCCATTCGCGGGTACGATTGCGGTTTTGCGGCAAACGGTTCCAAATGAAATCCGGCGTATCTTCAATAAGTTTATCGGCACGCACTTTTTGTTCGTCTGTCAAAATTTCACGGATAAGTTTAGAATATTTTTCGCCGAGTCCCTGCAATTGCTGCATAATCGCCGTCCGTTCTTCCGCCGACGCTCCCTGAATTTTGTCGAGAAGAGCCAACGCCTCGCCGGTTGCCTGTTTTTGAAGTTGCTGAATCTTCTTGACTTGTTCCGGCGTCAATTCCAACGTATCAAGAAAACCGGTACTGAACAGCCCGCTCTGCAAACCGCCGGTCATTTGAAACGAGCGTTCCTGTAATTGAGCGTACTGTTTTTCATTCAGAACGCCTCGCATTTTTTCTTTGAACGCTTCGCCTTTTTTGAAACCTTCTGTCCGAAGACGATCGCTGACTTCGTCGCGTTTTTCTTTGTTCATCATTTGCGGAATGTTTTCGCGGAACATCGTTTCCATTTCTTTACGAAATTCATCGCCCATGTCACGCAGTTTGATCGCTTGATCGTCCGTCAACTGCAAGTCATTTCGAAGTTGATTACGAAACTCGTTGTCCGTAAACGCCGCCTGTATCGCATCATTTTGTTGCCCATAAACATAGCTCATTGATATGCTGCTTATGGCAACAGCCAAAGTGAAAAATAATCCCGTTTTTCGCATTGTTTGACCTTTCATTTTATTAGTGGAACCAAATTTATTCGCTCTTTGGAATAACAAGTTTGTTACATTCCTCAATATTTTGACGTTGTTTCCGTTTCAAATGTTACAAAAATATTATTCTATTTTCGTAACTATTCAGTCGCTCCCACCAAATCAATCCCCGCACTGGGCGTCTAAATAGTTATCCGAAAGATTTTACTATTGCCGCCCTTATTTATCAAGTTTCCCTTAGTAGCCAACAAAGCCCCCAAACTCGCCCTTTATTCCCTTATTTTTTTACCGCAAAGGCGAAAAAGTCGCACCATGGATTTATAACGAACAATCTTTGTGCGTCTTCGTCGCCTTGGTGGTAAAACATAAGGGAATTAAGGGCGCATCTTGGCACCAATTCGGGCTAAATAAGGGAATTTCATAAATAAGGGCGACAATAATAATATTTTTTGGTAAAATTGATGGTAATTATTCAGTTCCCTGTATGGACTTATTTGCTTTGAGCGACTGAGTAGTTACCGCAAAAACTCATGAAAGATTTTACAATTTGGTTTTTATGACAGAAAACTATACCAAATTTCAAACCATTTATCACACACAATGAAGAAGTGAACACCATGTCAGACAAGAACGATATTTTTGACCAACCCACGATGATTCCATCAAGTCAACACCTTGACAATGTTCGGCAGTCTTCCGCGCTTCCTGAAATTGCGGGCTATAGCGGTTTTAAGAAAATCGGACAAGGCGGTATGGGAACGGTTTATGAAGCGGTGCAACGTTCGCTGGACAGAAAAGTCGCGGTGAAAATTCTTAATTCCGAATTATCCCACGATGAAACGG
>JAIRYX010000441.1 GCA_031267635.1 Planctomycetaceae bacterium | reverse complement strand
GTTCAATCCTACGTGATATTACTTGATACTTCTTTCGCAATGAGCGAAGTTTTTAAGGATTTCCTCGACAAATACGAACAGGATTTGAAGCGGAATAAAATTATTATTCCAACCGTTGTCATCGGCGAATTGGAAAATCGGGCAGGACGTCCCCATCCAGACAATCCTGACGCCCAAGAACGAGCAAGAAAAGCAATAGGACGAATCAATAAAGCAAAAACAAAAGAACTCGTTGAATTTGTCGGCGACGCTCTCGACGCCCAAACACCCAAACAAACCGGCTCCGCCGATGCTGTTTTGGTCTCGCGAGTGAATCAAATTTTGCTCAGAAAGCCCGTTCTCGTGTTGACACGAGATCGCAAGTTAAAAGAACAACTTGAACTCCTTACTCAAACCAATAACTATACGGTTCAAAATTTACTCGTCGTTCATACTATCACGCCTTCGCATACGGCAAATCAAAGACCGTTCCGAACAGCATCAAGACCGCCGGTCGGTAATCCGTTCAATAGTTCTACTACGCTTGAGCGTAATCTTGATACGCCCATAGTTGCCCGTGAAACGCTCAAAGAGAGAAGTGTTCTTACAACACAAAATAAACAACAAAGAATTTTTCTTGGTCAAAAATTAAACGAAGGCGGCGAAGGTGTGATTTATGAAATTCAGAATTCTGTATTTGTTTGTAAAATCTATCACAATAGGGATTTGACGAGCGGACGTCAGCGGAAAATTGAAAAGTTGTTGGAAAGGAATATCCGGGACGAGTCGATTTGTTATCCTCGTTCTGCCGTTTATGATTCGACCGGTACGTTTCGCGGTGTCACAATGCCCAAGGCAGACAGTCAATCAAAATCGCTTGGTCACAGTTTGTTTCATTCGAGTTTCGTCAAAACACATCCGCAGTGGAACCGCAAAGATTCAGTACGGCTTGCGCTCACGATTTTACGCAAGATTGAATCGCTTCATTTTTTGAACATTCTTATCGGCGATATTAACCCGCTGAATATATTAGTCAAAGACGCCAAAAATGTTTATTTTGTCGATTGCGATAGTTATCAAGTCGAAGGGTTTCCGTGTCCGGTTGGCACGCCTGAATTTACTGCGCCTGAAATTCAGGGAACAAAGTTCAATACATTTTTACGAAACAAAGAACATGAATTGTTTGCTATTGCGGTATTGTTATTCAAAATTTTTATGCCCGGAAAAAAACCTTATGCCTGTGTCGGCGGTGAAGGCGTTACGGAAAATATCAAAAACGGACACTTTCCATACCCGCTTGGCGAGAGACATGCTGTTAGAATACCGGAAGGTCCCTGTAAATACGCATGGTCGCATTTATCTTTCAGAATCAAGAAGGCATTTAATCAATGCTTCCATATTGATGAACGAAATAATACGCGACTCGCTTTAGACAAAGACGGAAACGATGTAATTTTGCTCTACAATGGGCGGATTGATGTAACTGATTGGATAAGAATTATTAAAAATTATGAATATACATTGAATACAGAAGGTTACGCTAATAAGCAGGCACAAGTCGGTTATGATCTTTCAATCTTTCCACAAAACAAAAGGCGAGTCGAGAAAAACGGGGCTATTAAACCGCCGTTAAGGACAGATCAGAAAACGGATATGCAAGCAGACAAAGAGCGTCTCATTACCGAATTGATGGCAATGCCGCACTCGGTAACGCCGCAACAAATTTCTCCGTCGCCATCGACACAAACACGGCAAACAGTTAATCAACCTAATTTTCCGTTGCCAACGCAATCGGCTAAAACGCAACAAACGGCAAGTCAACCTCATTCTCCACCGCCAAAAACATTGTTACAGACGGTGTGGGATTACTTTTTTAATTAACACAATTAACAATAGTCAGTTTAACTTACAAACCATTTACCACTAATTTTTACAAAGGAAAGACTTTATGTCCGATGATTTAGCAGTAGGTATCGAAGAACTTATCAGTGTTCAATCTAATCGAGTGCCGGTGGTTCTCTGTTTGGATGCGTCCGCTTCAATGACCGGCGCTCCGATGCGTGAACTTAACGAAGGAATTCGTTTGTTCATTAATTCCGTCAAGGAAGACTCTGTTGCGAGTTCGAGTGTCGAACTCTGTGTTGTAACATTTGCAGACGACGCCCGTGTCATTTCCGATTTTCGGCTGTTGGCAAATCTGCAATTCGACCAATTGAATTCGACCGGCGGTAGGACAAATCTCGGCGGCGGCGTCATGATGGCTCTCGACTTGCTCGAACAACGCAAAGAGCATTATAAAAAAGTCGGCGTTGAGTATTATCAGCCGTGGATGGTATTGATGACAGACGGTTGTCCGAATGTCGGAACGCATTTTGATGCTGCTGACCGCGCAATTCGTTTGGAAGCAGACCGCAAGTTGGTGGTGTTTCCGATTGGTATCGGCAACGACGCCGATATGAACGAGTTAGCAAAGTTTAGTAAGAGGCATTCGCCGTTGAAATTGAAAGGGTTAAATTTCTGTCAATTTTTCGATTGGCTTTCCAAATCGGTGTCGCGGGTTTCGCAATCAATGCCGGGCGAAAAAGTTACGCTAGATACAGACGGGATTAAAGGATGGGGAGAAGCTTGAATCCTATGGTTGAAACAATTTGGAAATGTTCCGGTGCAAGCGTGAGAGGCAACTCTCACGAAATTGCCGGAACGGAGTGTCAAGACGCTTGGGCAATGTTTAGCGCCAACAGGTGTAGTAATACGTCTCCAGCAAGGCAATACAGTCGGGCGGAAGGTATCGTCTATCGTAAAGGACGTGCGTATCGAATCACAAAACACTCTGCAAAAGCGAAGCATCGCCGCACCGGATCATTTTTGAAAAGAAATGGTGGATTCCAATCAAGTTCCTTTATTGCCCTCGCTACACATGCAGTGGCAACAGCGGTTTGTGTTTGCGATGGTGCGGGTAGTGTTGAACACTCCCGCACCGGTGCGGCATTGACGTCAAAAATCGTTACAGAACAGTTGGCAATGTTTTTTGACGAGACGTTTAAGAATCCGAAAAAAGTTTTTTTAACCGTATTGAAGATTGTACTTAAAGAACTGTGCGAAGCGGCAAAAAAATTACAATGTCCGCTTCGAGAATTGGCTTGTACGCTTGTTGCCGTTGCGGTTGATAATGCCGGTCGCTGGGTGTATTGGCATCTCGGAGACGGCGGAATTATCGCCCGCTTTGACAATGATTTACGAGTATTATCAACTCCGCAAAAAGGCGAGTATGCGAATGAAACATATTTTGTAACAGAAAGAGACGCTGCCGAACATTTGCAATTCGGCGTATCAACCGAAGAGACGCAAAACGTAACCGGTTTTGCGGTCTTTTCCGACGGATTGGAAATGATGCTTTACGATCATGTAACGTTGGATGTTAGCTCTGCAATCGCGGGGATGTTGAATTGGCATGCAAAAAACAATGAAGAGACCGTTTCGCAAGCAATCAAAACAAACATTACTAAAGTATTCCGGCAAAAGACGAACGACGATTGTTCGCTTGTATTATTAACGAGACAAAATTAGCAAGAAAATTTTCCGATGCAAACATTTAACAAATTCTTAACGTCATGTCCGAAGTGGCTTGTTCTCGCATTGACAGCGGCGGTCGGTTGTTTCGTTTCCGCTTTGATTTTTGGAGAACCGTTTTTAACAGCAACGTATAAACCTGTTCCGCCTGAACAGCCGCAAGCGGTATGTTTAACGATTGATGTGAGCGGATCAATGGAAGGAAGCAAACTCAATGAAGTCAAGCGCGCGGCAAAGAATTTCATTAGCCGACGGGATATGTACGTTGACCAAATTGCTCTTGTCGTTTTTAGCGATACGGCAACCGTTACCGTTTCTTTTACTCACGATGTTAAGCAACTCGTTGATACGATAGATTCCTTGAATGCGGATGGTTCCACGAATTTTAGTGCGGCAATGAGCCGGTCGTCAGATGTATTACAACATATTTCCGGTGAAAAAAATATTTTACTGTTCACAGACGGAGAAAACACTGTTGGCGATCCAAGCGACGCCAAAGCCATCGCTTCTGACTTACGTTCGCAAGGAGTAAGAATTTTTGCGATAGGCACTGGCGATGCAAACTCGTGGTTTCTTTCTTCGTTGACCGGAAAAAGTAAACAAGTTATCGGAACGGCGGACGGACAATTTGAACAAGCGTTTGCCCAAGCGGAAAAGTTGATTTATAACAAAGGTTTGATGGATTCCGGCGGCGCCTATTCTTTTAACGAAACATTAGTTCGCGTCTGCGGCTGGACGGCGTTTTTATGTTTCGGTATTGCGTTGTTTATCAAATTGATCCAAAACAGATTGATGCAAAGAAAGGAAATTATCAGGGTTCCTAATGTCATTGCGATTGTCGCTGCAACAGCAATCGTCGGCATTTTAGCGGGCGGAAGCGGACAAGTATTGTTTGGTATTTTTTCTTCGTTCGATTTGCCGTATGCGGATAGAGTTATTGCTTGGGCGTTGCTTGGCGGCGTTTCGGCTTATGGTTTAGCGTTGTTTATTCCGAATGTAAACAAAAATTGGGCTTGGAAGAGCGGCGCTGTCGGCGGAATATTAGGAGCTACGGCGTTCATTTATTTGACACAAAAACTTGGAGACGTCGGAGGCAGATTAACAGGGGCGTTCATTTTGGGCTTTTGTATCGGTTTAATGGTCGGTATTATCGAAACGGTTTGCCGTGATGCGTTCCTGAAAATTAATTTTAGCGGTAATGAATCAACAACCATCAATCTCGGTGAGAAACCGGTTTCACTCGGTTCAGGACGCTCTGATACCGTTTACGTTTCCGGTGTTACGGAAAATGCGTTACTTTTCCAATCAGATAAAGGAATACTTGTATGTTACAAAAACGGTTCACTACACAACGTGAACATCGGCGATAAATTGACTCTGGGCAATGTAACGGTCGAAATATGCGGCAAAAAATAATAAACGTTGAAATATTTATTACATGATTTCAAAATGCTTCACCGGAACAAGCAAAGAAGTTTTGTTTGTCCGTAACTTGAAACCCTTAAAAATAAGGAAAACTTAAAATGAAAAAAACAATTTTCACTACACTTTTAACCATTTCGTTTGTGTCCGTTTTATTTTTGACCGGTTGCGGTCAAAAGACGACACAACCTGATACTGATACGGTACCCAATACTGTTCAAAATACTGAACAATCGGAATCGAAAGGTGACACAAGTATTCAGGAAAAATTTTGGCAAGCAGTTGCAAAAGGCTCACTCGACGATGTAAAAACACTCATCGAACAAGGAGCGGATACAAAGACACCATATAAAAATGACGGGTGGACTCCTCTTCCGCCACCGAGTAAGATTATCATACCAGAAAACCACTGGACTCCACTTTATTTTGCTGCGGCACATAATTCCAATGTTGATGTTTTGAAATATCTTGTTGAAAAAGGTGCAAATGTAAATATTAAAACTGATAGCGGCGAGACACCTCTTCATGTTGCGGCATCAACTAATTCCAATGTTGACGTGTTGAAATATCTGATTGAGAAAGGTGCTGATGTAAATGCAAAAGACATGATGGGCTGGACTCCGCTCCATTTTGCTGCGGCACATAATTCCAATGTTGATATTTTGAAATATCTTGTTGAAAAAGGTGCCGACATCAATGCAAAAAATAAATACAATGATGAAACTCCACTTACTTGGGCAGTTCGTAGAGGTAATTCCAATGTTGATGTTTTGAAATATCTTGTTGAAAAAGGTGCTGATGTCAATACAAAAGACATTGCGGGCTGGACACTGCTCCATTTTGCGGCATCAAATAATTCCAATGTTGATGTTTTGAAATATCTTGTTGAAAAAGGAGCTGATGTCAACGCAAAAAGTAACGAAGGGAAAACACCTCTTTTTATTGCGGCAATTTCAGGCAATTTAGGATTCATCAAATATTTTGTTGCCCAAGGCTTAATCGCCAATGTGAAAGACAACTATGGTAAAACGCCTCTTTTTAACGCAGCAAGTTCAGGTAATTTAGAGTTAGTCAAATATTTTGTTGCCCAAGGCTTGGACGTCAATGAAAAAAGCAACGATGGTGAGACACCTCTTTTTAATGCGGTAAGGTCAAGCAAGTCAAAATATGGGCTTGTTTGGACCGGACATGAATCGCCTCTTCCCAATTTGAACAATTTAAATATTGTTAAGTATCTTGTTAATGCAGTGGGTGCAGACGTCAATGTAAAAAATAACAGTGCAGAAACGCCGTTAGATGTCGTTCCAGATGATGCGGAAGAAGTCAAAAAATTCCTTCGCGAGAAAGGATGCAAATCATGGAAAGATTAAACAACTTGCAACCATTCCCAGAGTATATTTTAAAAACGCGAAAGATTACCAAGATGGATTTCGTGTTGTTTCGCGGTAAAAAATTATTGTAACCGTTCACATAAAATTTTACCACGAAACACACGAAAAGAACGAAAGGGAAGATTTTTAAAACCACAAAGGCGAGGAAGTCGCACAAAGGAATACAAAATCACTTTATGCGACTTATTCGCCTTGGTGGTGAATTAAAGTAACTTTAGTATAACCGGAACAGACAAAAACGTTTTTGTTTGTTCCTAACATGAAAACCTTAAAAATTAAAGAAAAACTTAAAATGAAAAAAATAGATTGCGGATGTCAAATTGGAGAGACAGAAAATACCGCTTCCTCAAATTCAAAAAATTTCGGTATAGGATGGGGAAAACTAATATCAGTGACATTATTTGCAATTTTAGCAATGAATCACACATGTAAAAGAAATAATACTGAACAACTTGAAAAAGCTATTTTGGCAAGTGATGCCAGATATTGCGAGGCATTAATCAATTCATTTTTTGGCACTAATGTGAACGCAAAATATAAAGATGGGATGACACCGCTTCATCTTGCCGTTAAGGTTGGTAATGCCGAAATATGTAATGTTCTTATAGATGCCGGTGCGGATTTAGGAACAAAAAATAATGATGGTAAAACTCCGCTTGATTTGTTACTGGAAAACAACAAAGTGGCTAAATTAGTGTCTCAACACATAGATCAAAAAATAAAGCACATGAGTAAAGAACAGTTCGAAAAAATTTTCAGAGAGCGGGCTGATGAGGTTAAAGTAAAAGAGAATAAAGGTAAAACGCCGTAAAACCTATATGCAGAAATAACATGACCAATTGCTCCGTGATGCGGGCGGGAAACCGGAAAAGGAGATTGAATGAAAAAATTGTAAACCGTTCAAACAAATTAACCCAAAGTCGCATAAGTCACACAAAGGTTTCGCAAAAAATCCTTCGTGCTATATATATTTTTTTACTTGCAATTTCGGTTTTTGTTTTTTTGTGAATTACATAATTTGCTTGAAATGTTACGCAACGTTTCAATTTAACCCGAAAGATAATTATTAAATACGAGGTTGGTGTGTAACATGACTTAATAACAAACGATTTTCGTTGTGTTAATTCAAAAATGGAATTTTGTAAAAGACGGAGATGCGTTGTCTTCGTTAAATTAAAACTTTAACAAACCTTTTATTGAAAGGAAAAACGAAATGAACAATTTACAGTTCAACAAAGTTAGCAAACTTGCTAACATTACCAACAATTTTACGAAAGAAACTTTTACAATGAAAACGATATTACGTGTTTTTATTACGCTGTTGATGATAAGTTTTGTTATCTGTTGTGGTTGCCAGTATAGCAATAGTTCAGATTTGGCAGATGCCCGAACGTGCCATGAACGCGGCATGGCTTATTCCAAACAAGGCGACTATTCGAAAGCGTTGGATTGGTATCAAAAGG
>JAIRYX010000402.1 GCA_031267635.1 Planctomycetaceae bacterium | reverse complement strand
TGTAGAAGTACTCGGCATAAAATGTGGTGTGTGTGCAAGCAGGATTTTTACATAGGTATCTCTGTTTGCCATTGCTGCTGGTTCCATTTTTACCGACATCTGCACTTCCGCAAAACGGACATTGGAGTGTAATTAAAGTCATACTAATACTCCTCCTGGATTGTATAGAGGAATAATTATAATACAATAATAGGAAATGTTAAGGGATTTGACTGTGCAATAATTTTAGAACATGACCAGCAATTCCGAGCTGATTTTTGGGTATTCGCCTTGCTATACCGCTTGGCTTGCGAACCAAATGAACTTGTGGCTGATAAGATCGCGACGATGAAATTTTCACTGGAACTTTTTCAGGGACGACTATATATTCAGCCGATAGAAGTCTTTTAGAGTATTTGGACGGAAAAAAACCGGCAATTGGAGAAATCCAATTAACAAATGAGGTTCTCCCATTGACAAATGGAGTTTCCAATTTTGATGATTGAAGTTGGGCAAACCTTTTGCTGAATTTCATAATAAGGGCGACAAGAAATAATATTTTTCTGCTTATTTCACATTTGGAGGAGGGATTGATTTATACAATACGGGAAACTTCTAAAAACCTCATTTTCAACACATGTGACCATTGAAAAATAAGGGCTTACGAATATTGGGAAGATGTTTTTAGAAGTTCCCTACGGTAACTATTCAGGGAACTTCTCAAAACCTTATTTTCAACAAACGTGACCGTTGAAAAATAAGGGCTTACGAATACTTGGGGGAGGTTTTTAGAAGTTCCCTTCAGTTGCCCGGTGTGGATTTATTTGGCTTGGGAAACTGATGCTATAGTTTTCTATTGCGTTTTCAAATATCGCGCGCGCCAAAAAACGAAATAATCAGATATTTGGGGGTAAAATTGACAGTAACTATTCAATTGCCTCGTACGGATTTATACTCATCACATTTTAAAATTTATTTTTCACAAAGGCACCAAGAATACCGAGTGATTCTAAAAAATAAATTCTTTGTGCCTCCGTGCCTCTGTGAGAAAACATAAATTCAAGTAGTTGTAGTCTATTTGACAGGGCGACTGAATAGTTACAAAATAAGGGCATAAGGGCGAGTTTGAGGGCATGTTGGCTACTAATGGCAATTTGATAAATAAGGGCTGCAATGGTAAAATCGTTCAAATAACCAGTCGATGGAGACTCTGTCATTAACTGAACTTTTGCAAATTTGTTTAATGCTATAAAATACGATAGTATATTGATATTTGTAGCAGTTGTTTATATTTTGTGTACAAAATGTATTTTTGTCCTGATTTCATAAGTGTCTAAAAAACGACATCTATTTTTGTGCAAAAATAGAGTATTTTCGTAACAAATATTTTATTTTGCTAATATTTATATGCGTCAAATACCTTATTTTCTAGTCTCATTTTAAACTTTGCAAAAGTTCAGTCATTAAAATTGTTGCCCAGTATAGATTTATGTGGTTTGATCGACTGAATCATTACTAATATTTTATTCTTTTAGTTCTTCTGATGTTTTTTTATCCTCGGCTTTTTTTTCATTTTGGGGTTTGGTAAAGGAACCGAAAAAGTTGCCGACTGCATTTGTAACGCTTTCTGTTACATTTCCGGCGGCATTACCTCCGACGATTTGATTGATGCCGTTGCTCACTAACGCCGCTGTCAAACGCAACTCAAACGCTTGGATTCTGTTACAATCTTCCGGTGAAGCTCCCGCTTTCCAACGTGCGAAAATTACTTCCAATTCCTGAAGTGATTCTGTGACGTTGGGCGGCAAAATTTCGGCGGCAAGAAAATACTCTTTATTATATTCCTGCCACCATTGGATTTCGATAACCATTTGCGATAAGATGTTTTTTTTCTCTGCAAAGTTGGCTTTTTCATATTGGTACATTTTATCCAAAAACCAAATTTTTGCCAGAAAATAAATATTTCGTTCCGGCAACGGCACAGAAATCGTTAGCAATTTTTCCGGTTCATTAACAACCGTCAATTCTTGTTGCACGCGTTCACGTCGGGCAATTTCAATTTTTTGCACTTGGCGTTTAACAAATCCCAACATTTCAAAAGACTGCTTCTTTCCCGATTCGCTACCGAAATCCCGAAGATAACACTCCAACAACAGCGACCGTTTTTCTTGCGGTACATCTTCTAAATCACGAAATAAAAACCAATACGTTAGTTTTTGAGGCGTCGCGTGTTTTGCGTCAATCGTTCCGAAAATCGGCGAAAGCCAAACTAATAAAGCAATCCAACCAATCAAAAAAAACGGTACGGTTACAAAAAGCAAATATCCCAAAAGACGAGAGACAAAAGTCAATGTTGTTTTCATTTTGAAGAAAATCGAATTTAATTAAGATGTTCGTGATTTTATTTTTTGCCAAGGTGTATTATTTGTATTTCTGGCGTAACTATTCAGTTGCCCAAACCAAATAAATCCACTCTGGGCAACTGTAGATTTACCCAAACGGCTTTACCATTGCAGCCCTTATTTATCAAGTGTCCTTTCGTAGTCAACACAGCCCCCAAACACACTCCTATGTTTTAGACGATGGTTGTTACCCAAAAAGCTTGACCGAAAAATAAGGGAATAAGGGCGCATGTTGGTGCAATTTGGGGCTACTAATGGAATTTTATAAATCGGTAAAATTGACTGTAATGATCCAGTTACCTGGTACGGGTTTATGTGGTTTGAGCGACTGAATAGTTTACTTTCTGGCAAAGATAACTCTTTAAGCAGACTCATCCCACTTGAACGTTCGTTTTTGAATATGACCTTTTACTCAAACCGCTTAACAACCACCGCCGAATTATGTCCGCCGAAACCGAGCGATGTGGAAACAGCGGTGCGAATGTTGCCGGTTTGTCCAACTTTCGGGACGTAATCCAAGTCGCATTCGGCGTCTGGTTCGTCGAGATTTGCTGTTGCGGGAAAAAAATTGTCTTCAATCGCTTTGACGCAAACTAACGCTTCTAAAGCTCCGGCGGCTCCGATGCAATGTCCCATTACGCCTTTTGTGGACGATACTTTGAGCTGGTATGCGTGTTCGCCAAATGCTTGTTTAATCGCTTTCGTTTCCACCGGATCGTTGGTCGGCGTAGACGTGCCGTGCGCGTTGACATAATCAATGTCTTCCGGTTTTAGATTTCCCATCGCCAGCGCAAGACGAATTGCGTTCGCCGCACCGGTTCCATCGGGATGCGGCGCTGTCAAATGATAAGCGTCGCTGGTTCCGGCGTAACCGACAATTTCGGCAATGATATTCGCGTCTCGTTTTTGAGC
Organism: Planctomycetaceae bacterium; assembly: GCA_031267635.1. GTDB lineage: Bacteria > Planctomycetota > Planctomycetia > Pirellulales > Thermoguttaceae > WRMR01. The sequence continues at coordinate 9,939 of JAIRYX010000402.1, read as the reverse complement.
ATGCGAAAGTGTTTCGAGAATTAAAACGCCCGCGCCTTCTCCCATCACAAAACCGTCGCGTTTTTTATCGAAAGGACGGCTCGCTTGCGGCGGATCGTCGTTGAATGCCGTACTCAACGCTTTCAACGCACAAAATCCGCCAATTCCATATTCGGTAATCGCCGATTCCGTACCGCCCGCAATCACCACATCGGCAAGACCGGCGCGAAGATAGTACATCGCGTTACCAATTGCGTCCGTGCCGGATGCGCATGCGGTAACCACTGTGTGCGAAATACCGTGAATGCCGAGCAACATCGAAACGTTTCCCGCCGCTTCATTGCCAATCATGCGAGGAATCGTCATCGCGGGAATGCGAGACGGACCTTTGTCAAACAATTTTCGCTGGGCTTCGTTATCGACTTCCAAGCCGCCGATTCCGTTACCGAGAATCACTCCGACGCGATCCGGCGTTGTCACGGCGTCCCATTTCAACTCCGCCATTTCCCACGCCTCTCGCGCGGCAAACATAGCAAACTGCGTAAACAACGCGGTTCGCTGCGATAATTTGGGGTCAAAATATTCTTTTGCATCGAAATTTTTGACTTCGGCGGCAATCTGACACGCTACGCGGCTTGCATCGAACCGCGTAATACGGTCGATGCCGCTTTTTCCATTGCGAATCGCCGCCCAAAACTCCGTCATCCCGATTCCGACAGGACTCACAACCCCAAGTCCTGTCACCACAATTCGTTCCGGCATATTAGTACCTTCAAATTTTATGACATGTTCATTGGTTTTTGGTGAAGAAAATAATCTCCAATTTTCCTTAATTATAATTTTTTTTTTCGCCAATGAAAGACCAGAACACATTTTTAATCCGAAAACAGGAATACCAATCGAGAATGCAATACATTTTTTCTCATTTACTTACGCCATACTACTCTGGGGAACTTCTAAAAACCTCTTCCTGGTATCAGCAAGTCCTTATTTTTCAATGGTCGAATTTGTTGAAAGTGGGGTTTTTAGAAGTTCCCTCTGGTTTGACGAGCATTTTTCAATCCGCACGCAAGCGATGTAACACTTCTCCGGCATGGTCAACGACAAGAATTCCTTCCTGTTCCCGATTGCGGAATGAATCCACGTTGAGTGTTTGCCAGTCGCGGTAGTTTAACGCGATTGTTTCTGTCAATCGCTGCGGAATCCCGGTCGCAAGCGTTACAGTGATTCGCGGTTTTTCTACGCCGTTTTCAAACGTTCCAAGCCCACGAACATGCGTGGCATGCGCCAATACGCCGCCGGGAAAGTGCGAAAATTTTTTCCATTGCTTGCGGAAATAATCGCGGATATGATAGCCGACTTGTTCAATGTGTTTACCGTGCGTCAGCGAAATTTCGTTGACATGCGGCGCGTAAATAATTAACTCGCCGCCGTCCGCAACAACCGGCTCAAGTTTGTACATCACTTTTCCGGCTGTCCAAAGTTCGTCATACATCTCCGGCGCAATCCCAATCACCAACTTGTACGGCTTTTCTTTATAAACGATATGACATTTGTCGGAAAGGTCGGCCGCTTTCGACCACGATTCATAAGGATCGCCGACAAAAATTCCGACCAACGTTCCCTCGTTGACGACCATATTGACGTTAATGACCGGACGCGGCAGAAGTTTTGCCGCCTCGTTGATGACGCGGCGAACTGGCGTTTCTTTTTTGCCGATGACGTCAAAGCAAGTGAGAACAGCGCCGAGCCAATGAAAGAAATTGATAAAATCGAAATTACCGATACCTGGAAAAAAGTATTTCAATCCGCCGGAAAAACCGACTACTTCGTGCGGATAAGTCGGTCCCAGAATGATGTTCACGTCGTAGTCCAACACCATCCGATTCACACCGATTTCCACATTTTCCCGCATTAAACCGTTGGTGACAGTTTCAACCGTGTCGGCGGAAAGAGCGCCGAGCGTTTGAAACGTTTCCGGTTTTTCCCAATGATGATTGTAAATACCGATATTTCCAAACTTCGCGGCACGTTCTTCCGCAGTCAATCCGAGCATTTTGTTGATTGCCGCGTCGGACATTGGTTGATGCGTTCCCAACGCGATTAAAAAATCAAGTCGCGAGACAATCGGCGAAAGCGTCGCAACCATCTTACGAAACATCATCGGCAACGGACAAGTTCGCGTATTGTCGGGCAACAACACCAACACTTTTTTCCCCACAAGATTCGCTTTGGCAAGTCCTGACGACAAAATTTTTTCGGCTTCGGATTCCGTCACTGGCTGTCCGGGATTCTGGCTTTCAGAATAGAGCATGTTGAAATACTTTCTTGAAAAACATTTTGAGTAAACGGCGTTTCGACGAAATGCCGCCTAACTTTATCACTATCAATTTTTCGATCATTGCAATAAACTTGCAAATGTAATGTCTTAATTCTATAATTACTATTTGCACTTTCCCTCAAAATTGCTCTACAACAAAGATCGGTATTCGTGTATAAATTAGGTTTTATTGTTTCGACTAGCAACTTTTCTGCTTATTTCACACTTTGGGGAGGGATTGATTTATAACATACTGTAACAATTCAGTTGCCGTGCATATTTATTTGGCTTGGGCAACTGAATCGTTACCAATTTTTTGTACTTTCGAGGTTGTGGGGATAATGCCTCCCATACTTTCACAACCTTCCCATAACTACTATAAACGAATTTTCATATTTTTACAATCTTCCGGCAACCGCCGGAAACGGCTTTTTTGTCTCCGCAGGCTTATGCGGATGGTTTAAACGATTTTGTAACACCATTCAGTTACCCAAGCCAAATAAATCCGCACTGGGCAACTGTATCGTTACCCGCACGGCTTTACCATTTCAGCCCTTATTTATCAAGTTTCTATTAGTAACTGAACTTTTGCAAAGTTTAAAATGAAACTAGAAAATAAGGTATTTGACGCATGTAAACATTAGTAAAATAAAATATTTGTTACGAAAATACTGTCTTTTTGCACAAAAATTAGGTGTCGTTTTTTAGATACTTATGACATCAGAACAAAAATATATATTTGTATATAAAATACAAATAACAGCTACAAATATCAATATGCTATCGCATTTTATAGTATTAAACAAATTTGCAAAAGTTCAGTTCGTAACCAACAAAGATCCCAAATACGCCCTTATGCCCTTATATTTTAGAGGATGGATTGTTATCAAAAAACATTGAACGAAACATAAGAGAGTAAGGGCGCATATCGGGGGCTTTGTTGGCTAATAAGAGAAACTTGATAAATAAGGGCTGAAATAGGTGATATTTTTCGGTAAATTTGACTGTAATTACCCCAGTTGCCGGTGCGGATTTATTTGACTTCGACAACTGAATAGTACGAAGTTTCTCAATTTCTCTTGATATGAAAAATGTCACATTTATAGGTATTTTACATTGAAAAATGCCAAGTGAAATTGCGTGACTTTGTAATAGTTACCTTTGCTTTTTTGGCTATGAAGCGACTGTTTCGACTCTTGAGGGATAGGAAGGACTTGCTTGTCCGCTTGTTACATCTTCCCGTTCACTTTAATTTTTGCCGCTTGCAAAAGAGATTTGATTTCTTCAAAACGCCGCTCCGCACCGGGGTATATCATTACGGAAATTTCCGGCTGCCAGTACATGCCTTCGCCGGGTTGTCCCCATGTTTCGACATATTCTCGAATCGCCGGAACGAGTTCGTTCTGCACATCGTAGACCGTTCCGTTGTTCGGGATGAGAATTTCGCGGTCAATACCCCGATTTCCCGACGCTTTGAACACAATTGCGTTGGCACGGCATTCTGCGGAGATCACGCGAACCATTTCCGTCGCGCCTCGGTAAACTTTTGGCATTGCTCCATCGTGCGTCGGGTCGATTTGAGCCGTTTGACCGTTGCCGGAAGACGAAGAACGAGCGGCAGACGTTTGCGGAACGGAAGGTTGCGGATTAGGATTGGCGGTGTGGGACGGCGAGTTTTGCGTTTGAGGGAGTCGGTCGTTCGCCGAATCGCTGCGAGACGGCTCGCGAGGCGGTTCGCCGAATCGTCGCGGAGTTTGCCAGTCTTGTATTGAGGAGTCGGAAAATAAAGAAGAGAGGGCGTTTTGCGTTTCAGGGGAAGCGTTATTATTGTTTTGCGCCGCCGAGGGATTCTTTGCTTGAAGGAATTGATCGGGACGAAACGGCGGATTGTTCCGGTTGCTGTTGACCGATGGCGAAAAGGGTTCGTCGGGAACTGAACTGTAGTTTCCCGACGGCAAAAGATTGGCAATCTGCGTTTTTCGTTCTTCGCTGCTTTCATTTCCGTTGAACGTTCCCGGATAACGGTGATTCGTTCCGTAACCGCCGTTGGAAGAATCGCCTTCCGACATTTCGGCAAATCGCCGTCCACCGATTTGTCCGTTGTTTGTCTGATTTCTTCCCGTCGCTGAAATTCCATTTCCTGCGGTTGCTCTTTCGCTTTCCGCCAGCCGCCTCATCACCGCCGCTTTGAACGGCATCATCCTTTCCCGCGACGCGGCAAGTTGCGTCTCCAATCGCTGTTTCAATGCGCCATTCGCGTTCGGAAATTGCAATTGCCAATCGGCGCCGACGAGTTCATAACCGAAATGTTCGCTCCACGATTGAATGGCCGCCCGTACCGCATAGTAAGCATCAATCCCGTCGGGACGCACAAGAATTAACGGATACGGTTTTGTTCCCGCCGGAACCGCTTCCGTTTCGGTATAAAACAAACTTGCTGCGCGAATCATCGCATCTAACGGATTGTCGGGATGCGCGGCGGTAAAAAAATCGTCTTCATAAAGCACGATTTCCTCCGGCTGAATAATGACGCAATCTTTTCGGCATTCAATATAAACCGGTCGGCGTTGCGTTCCGTTAAGCCCGCGGTACGGAACCACCGCGTAAGATTTGTTTTTGCCGTCCGCCGCTTGTTTTTGCAGTTCTTCCCATTCCGCTTTCGCTTTTTGCAATGCTTCTTTTTTCGCCGCAATTTCCGCGTTCCATTGATTTTGGTCGAATTGAATTTTTCCCCGGTTGTTTTCGAGATCTCGAATTGAGTTTTCCGTTCGCTTGATTTCGGCGACCATTTTTTCGATACTGCTTTCGAGAACCGCCAATTTCGCCCGCTCATTTTCGACGTCGGCAATCGTTTTTTCTTTTGAGATGATCAAATCGTCCGCCATCACCTGCATCATTTCCGCATCGCCTTGCAGCGATTCGGTAGCCACATTCGCTTGTTCGTCGGCTTGTTCCGCCGCTTGAGTCCGCGCGTTCCTCGCAATAACAATGAGAAGCAGAATCAGCATTCCCAAAGTGCAAATCAGCACCGAAAGAAACGGAAACAACGCAACGCAGTTTTCATTTCCGCTTGATCTTCCGCGACCGGCGTAACTCATGCCGCTTGACCTTTCTCCTGCTTGAGCGTAATCGGCGCAACGGTGATCGGCAACTGTTTGGAACTCAAAAGATGAATCGCCGCCGCTAAGCTGTTGAGCGTTTCCTCGAAATAGCGAGATTCCGCCAACGTCGCAAGATTATGATTCAGCTGGTTTTCGATTTTGACGACGTCCCCCATCGCGTTGGCTACGTCGCGCAACGTTTCGCTTTGCCGAACCATTCCCGTTTGAAAATCTCGCAACGACGTGACGCTTTGTTCGATAGATTTCGACATATCGATCATTTGCCGTTTGGAGTTTTGGATTAAATCCTGCTCGGCTTTGGCGAGCGCGAGCGCGTGATGTTCCGCATTTTCTTGCAAGGAACGAGTCATCGCCGTTTTGAGCTGCAACGCGCTTTCCGAAAGAAGATTCACGTAGCGGGATTGCGACGTCTTCATTGCCTGTTCCCAGATGTCGGATTGCTTTTGGATCAAATCCTGCAACGTTTCGAGGATTACTTCAACCATCATGCGCACCGCGACCAACTGACCGTTATTTCCGTCAATTCCTACGTGCCCGGCGGTGATGAAGCGTCCGCGGAGTTCGTTATCGACATGCCACGCAACCGCGTCAAGCATCTTTTGTTCGTCCCGCCAGAGTGAGTGTTGCGAGAAGTAAATAATCATGCTCAACGTCAACGCCAAAGCGGTTGTATCGAACGCGATGGTCAAACCGCCCATCACATTGGGGAGCGACTTTTCCAGATCTTCCGGCGACAAATACCCCATCGCGAGCGCAATTCCAATCACCGTGCCGAGAAATCCGAGAATCGGAATTGCCCAGATAATCAACTTGACGAATCCGTAATCCGCTTCGGCGCGTGCGTAATCGTCATCGGCGAGCGAGCGGAGGTCGTCGTCGAGTTTGTCAGCGGATTCAGAATGCCGAATGTTATTCAAAATCGTTCGGATGCGGACGGCGTGCAGCGATTCGCTGTTCTTGCGGAGGTTGTCGTCGGCTTGTTCGAGCAATCGCACCGATTCCTGCGGTTCGAGTTTCGTACCATTCTGCGGCTCAAGCACGTTCCCTGCCCGAAGACGCGACCAATGTTGCCGAACGTCGAAGAATTTAAGACAAATCGCCGCCATGCCGACAAAGAACATCGCGGTAATCGCGTATTCGGTCGGATGGTTGGCGGTGTAGCGAACGACGATAGCGTTTGTTATAATCTTGCTATGCAACGCCGCATAAAACGCAAAACTAACCAATCCGCCCCATAACAACGGAGATTTCAGGAATTTTGAAAGCAACGATCCGAACATCTGACTCTTCCGGTAAAATGTAAAAACTACAAAGGTTTGTAAAAAGAGAATCTTCCCATCGAGGATTTTGGGAATCCTACAAAAAAAAAAGAAGGGATTCCAGAGCAATTTTTGAGAAAAAAGGAACTCTTGAGAGAAATTTTCGGAGATAAGGGACAAGACTGCGCAGAGCTGATGCAGCATAAATAAGGGCTGAAATATGACTGCAACTCCCCAATTGCCCGATACGAATTTATGCGGCTTGAACGACTGAATCGTTACAAAATATTTTGAAAAATTTCAAGAAAATCTCAAAATATTCCATAATCCCCCTTTGAAGATTCTGCACCTTGGTATATAATAATAATTAATAAACTTAACTGTTAGGCAAAAATCAATGGTGATTTTTATCTTTCAGATTCAAAAAATTAAGGAGATTCAGTGATGAACAAAAAGCTAAACAAAGCGTTTAATTTCCTTGAACTATGTAAAAATGTATCGGGGGGGGGGGGTACACAAACTGGTTGATTCGCCATTGTTTACATGCGATTTCCCTCTTGTTTGCCCGCACTATTGCAAACATTTCTGCCCGATTTGGAAAAAAATCTTTTGTTCGCCGAGCGTTTACGTTGGTCGAATTACTTGTCGTGATTGCAATCATTGGGATTTTGATTGCACTTCTGTTACCTGCGGTTCAGGCCGCGCGGGAAGCCGCACGGAGAATGCAGTGTACGAACCACCTCAAGCAACTCGGTCTGGGGATTCACAACTTTCACGACACAAAAAATGCGTTGCCGCCGTCCAATTTCTTCGACGAAAACCGTTCGACGCTCTGGGGATTGATTCTTCCGTACATCGAACAACAAGCGGCGTTTGAGATTATTCAAAAAAACTACGACGCCGATTGGGGACCATTCGTTACGTTTAACGGTATGTGGAACGGTAAAATCACGAGCACGGAACGTAACTCGCTCGGAAGTATTCCAATTTACAAATGTCCGTCCAAACGAAGTGGAGGCATTGCTATTGTTGATACCTTGAGCGAAGCTAAAGCTGGTCCGCAAGGAGATTACGCTTATGTTGTTTCTGTGCGTCAAGGGCTTGGTTGGTGGGAGCACGGAATTGATGCAAGAAAGGTAGTTAATCAAATGGGATTGATTGTCAGTCCATTCAAAGTGGCTCCATCTGCTTCCGGTCAATGGCGAGACGGTTCCATGACATTGCAAGTAACCTTCGCTTCTGTAACGGATGGATTGAGTAACCAACTTTTTATCGGCGAAAAACACATTCCATTGGGACGTGTCGGAAAATGTGATTCCACAACAAACGGTGGTACGGCGAAAAATCAACCCAATAGCGGTGATTGTTCTATCTTGATGACCGGCATTTGGAAATCGCCGTCCAGCGGACGAAATATCAGTAGTTTTGACGACGCCAACGGCATTCCGCCGAACAGTCCGTTACAACATACTATTGCTCGCGCCGGAGATTTCAAAGAAGACGAATACAATCCAATTCGTTCCTACGGCTTCGGAAGTTATCACACCGGCGTTTGCCCGTTTTTATTCGGCGACGGTTCAATTCAGCAAATTTCCTCAACCATTACGTTTGATATTCTTGAAGCTCTTTCCATAATGAATGATGGAAAAGCGGCGAGTATTCCGTAATGTCTTGTTAACAAAAATCGTAACTATTCAGATGCCCCGTGCGGATGTATTGGTTTGAGCGACTGAATAGTTACCAAAAATTAAGTGTTGAAACGTAGAGGCATATTACATATGCCTCTACTGTTGCCGTCATAAGAACCATGTTCGATAACCATTCAAAATAGTTTACTTATGTAAATTCAAAAAAATTATTAGCCACGAATAAATAAAACCTTATCACAAATTTCAAATCATTCGCGGCAAAAAACAGTCATTGAACATACTAATATAAAATTGAAAGAATCACAATGAAACTACAATACAGTTTTATTTTAACGCTTATTTGCGTTTGTTTTGTCAGTTGTTCTGGAAAAAATTTTCCGCTTAAAGGAAAAGTGACTTATGAAGACGGAACTCCACTGACGAAAGGAACGGTGAATTTTTCTTCGGAAACGTCTTTATCTCGAGCAAAAATTCAATCGGACGGTTCTTATGTTGTCGGCACGCTCAAAGAAACGGACGGTATTCCCAGAGGAAAGTATAAAGTCTATATCACCGGCGCGGAAGAACCTATCGAATCTAAAACAAAGCAAACGCAAAAAGATTCAATGGGAAATACGGTGCAATCCATCAACGGATTTCGTCAGCTTATTGAAAGAAAATATATAACGAAAAATGATACGCCGTTGGAATGTGAAATTCCTATAATGAAAAATAGGTTTGATATAACGATTGAAAAACCTGTTTATTTGAAATGAAATAAAAATTTGACATTGTTGTCAAAAAAACAAAATCTTGATAGAATCTATTTTTGCCTGCAAATTGACGTAGATTTGGCAAAAATTTTTGTGAACAAAATGACAAGTTTCCTTGTTAGAAACGAGAATTTTATGAAAGCGATAAAACAGTTTTTGGCGTTGTTGTTCTTTTTACTTGGAACGCAAGCCGTGTTTGCAACGGACATTTGGATGATTGGCGTTGATGACGGCAATTTCGCAGAATTGGCTTCCGCGGGAAAATATGAAGATGTGCCGAAACTTTTTCCACAAGGCGTAAATATTCAGATCGGACAATTCGACGCGAAAAAAGAGTTTCCTTACATTCATCCCAGCTCTCAGGACGTTTGGGCAGGAAAGAAAAAGTACGCTTACTCAATTCAATTTGATTTGCCGGAAAATACAGAGGAAGATTCCGCCGCGTATGAATTGACAATCAAAGGCTGGGGACATTACAACAGTCCGACGGTTTTTGACGTGGATTTGAACGGTCAGAAAAAAACGTTGGCAACATCGCGCAACGCGAAAAACGACGATATTTTGAACAATCCCCAAGCGGCAAAACCGGAAACATATTCTGTTGCGTTTCCCAAAACGGCGGTGAAAAAAATAGGAAATACTCTCACGATAACCAGCGCAAGCGGTTCGTGGTTTGTTTACGACATGCTGAAATTTCAATCACGAATCGGAAAAATTGAAGCGATTAACATCGCGCCGGTTCGCGGAGTTTTCAAAAATTCCGACGAAAAATTTCCGTTGGCGCGGAAGATTCGCATTGATTATCAAGGCGAATTTTTAAGTCATCCCGCCGAGATTGCTGTCGCTTACCAACCGGAA
>JAIRYX010000341.1 GCA_031267635.1 Planctomycetaceae bacterium | reverse complement strand
CCGCCTCCTCCGCCGAACGCTGCGCTTGCGAACATATTGATTTCCAAACCGAGCCGATTCGCTTCCGACAACATAAACGCGAATAATTCCCGCCATTTGTCCGACAAAAAATCGGCTTCGCCTCTTGGCGGAATATTCCCGTAACCGAGTTCCATAATCAACGCGCCGCCAAGCCCGACATTTTTCATCGCTTCGAGGTCTGCGGTGATACCTTCTTTGGTGATATTCCCGTTTTGCCAAACCCAAAACGCCCAAGCCCGATTCGATTCCGCCGGATTCGCAAACCCCGCCGCGTGATCCTCCGCGCTTGCCCACACACAACTCATCGCCGTAACCAAAACACACAACATTTTCAAAACTTTCATCATCTCTCCAAATACTTTTTAATTGGTTAAAGTTAAACCGGTACTATTTCGTTATCAAACATCGTTATTTTTGTTGGAAAACGGCGTTAATAATTCCGCCAATTCGCCGATTCCTGACGCGGCATGAATTGTCAAAAAAATAATCGGTAGCAAAACGATTCCGGCGGCAAAGCGATTGATAAAAACAAGACGTAACGATTCCAGCCCGACAATCATCATATATAAAATAAGGGCGGCAATATAACCCCAATATGCCAGCGGTGACAAAAAAGACAATACGCCGCCAATAAGAACACCGAGAATCATCAATGCCGGAAGAAACATTTTGAATGAAAAGGAATCGCGATGTTTTTTTGCAAGACGAATCCGTCCGCGACCATAGCGGTATAACTGCCGAAAAAGTCCGCGGATAGAATTTCGCGGTTTGTATGAAACGGCAATATCCGGCGTAAAATAACAAAGCAATCCGGCTTGATCAATACGGTAATTTAATTCGCAATCTTCACAAGCGTCAAATCGTTCATCAAACATCCCGATTTGCTCGAAGACCGCCCGACGATAAACAACCGCCGTACTGATTGCCGGAACACGTTGCGGCTGATCGGAATAAATAAAGGAATCGGGATGATGTCCGAGCCGCGAATGACGCGCTAATGCAATCGCTTTCTGCAAAGCGGACGCGTTTTCGAGAAAAAGCGGCTGCGGACGTCCTAAAGCCGCGATTTCAGAAGAACGCATCGCACGATCAATATTGGCGAACATTTGCGGGTTATCAATCAAACAATGACCGTCTATAATCACAATAATTTCACCGTGCGACTCGCGAATACCGATATTCCTCGCCGCACTGGATAATTTTTTGGGATTAAGAAACAATTGGATTTGCGAATGCCGTTCCGCGTAACCACGAACCGTTTCATAAGTTTTATCGGTAGAACAGCCGTCCGCGACAAGAACTTCAAACCGGTCTTTCGGATATTCCTGAGCAAGTAAAGCATCCAAAACAGCCGTAATATGTTTTTCTTCATTCCGAACCGGAACAATTACCGAAATGAAAGAAACGTCAAACCTATTATTCTCTGACATAGTGTTCTCTGATTGGAAAATTTGAATCTTTGCTCAACAGCAAAATTGTTATTTGCCGCAAATGTTCGGTATTGCAACCGTTGCCGTCAGCGACACGTGTAAAGTTCGTTGTAATTATTCAGTCGCTCAAACTTAATCAATCCGCACTGGGCAACTGTAGAGCTACAAGAAAGACTTTAGCTATTGCAATTACCCGAATGGCTTTACTATCGCCGCCCTTATTTATCAAGTTTCTCTTAATAGCCAACAAACCCCAAACTCGCCCTTATGCCCTTGCCCTTATTTTTTAGATCATGGGTTGGTATCAAAACAAGGGAACGAAAAATAAAGGACGCATAGTTGGAGGGCAATTGGGGGCTACGAAGGGAATTTTATAAATAAGGGCTAAAATGGCAGCGATTTCAAGGCGTATTTAAGTTATTTAATCTAAACTTTTGCAAATTCCCATCCATCATATCTCTTAAAACAAGCATCCAAAGAAATGTTAAATTGGTCTAAAAAAGTTGTTCATTCATTTTGCCAAGCCGAGGCGGGTGAGCAATGCTTGCATACGTTTTGCGGTTTTTCCGGTAAAGTCCAGGCGGTCAATGATCCAATTGATCATGTTACGCAACGATTCTTTCAGCATAGCGCGGCAACTTTCGCCAATCGTCGTTAATTATAACACGTTTGGGGATTTTGCAAAAGTTTAGTTATAAGATTTTTCTATCTGTCAAAATTTTGAAAAAGAAATTCTTTGCTTTTCCATCATCATTCATGTTTTTTCTTCGCTTGGTGCAAATCGCGGTAATTTCGGGGAGACGTGTTTTCTTCACGGACAAACGCGCGGCTGAAATATTCCGGCGTTTGATAACCTAACATTTGTGAAATCTCCGTCACGGAAATTTGCGTGTCTCGCAATAATTCTTTCGCCCACTCCATACGAACACGAAGGATTTCTTCAATCGGCGTGCATCGCAAATGCTTTTGAAATAATGTGTTCAGCGTTCCTCGTGATATGCCGGTTGCTCGGGCAACGTCGCTTACTCGAAGATTTCTTGCAACTTCGGTTCGGATAAACTTCAACGCACGCGCTAAAATGGGATCACTGACCGCAACGTTGTCTGTTGATTGCCGCACGGCAATGCCCGCCGGATCGACCAAAATCGGAAAAGCGGGAAGCGGCTCGCCGTTCATCATCAAGTCGAGAATTTTTGCGGATTGATAGCCGATAATTTTTGCGTTTGGATTGATACTCGAAATCGGCGGCGTTGTCGTTTGGCATAAACTTTCATCGTTGTCCGCGCCGAGAATTGCGATTTCTTCGGGAATACCGACGTCGTGAGAGCTGCACAAATTCGTGAGATAAAAAGCGTGATTATCATTCGCGCAAAAAATGCCGATAGGTTTCGGCAACGATTTCACCCAATTCAAAACGGAATCATCCAAACCGCTCCACCAAAGCGTCGGCAGCGTTAAAGTATTTTTGCGGTTCGCTTGCGGACAGAGAAAACAAACGCTTTCGTGTTTTTGCAGCGCATGAACAAAACAATAATACCGAAACTGCGACCAATACGTATGTCCCATCGAAAAGTACGCGAAATTCCGATAGCCGCGTTCCCAAAAATGTTCCGCCGCCAGTTCGCCACATTTTTCGTTATTCAAACGGACATAAACCGGAAATTCTTTGTCATCGGCGGCAAGGTTGATTTTTTCTCCGCGAAATTTATGAAAAAACTGATTCAGATTTTTATCGTTGACGCGCGCAATCAAGCCGTCGCCGTTCCACGCTTCGAGCCGTTGAAGATTTTGATTTGCGGCGTCGTGATCGCAAAGAAAAAAATCCCATCTTTTTTGTTCGGTAGCATATTGCGTGATTCCTTCAATCAATTTACGCCCAAACCCACGCGACGTTTCAATCACGATCAAAATACGTTTCTTTTTTCGTTCTTTTCCGTTTTTAGCCATTGGTGTTTGACTCTCTTGATGGAGCGGAGCAACGACGTCTTACCATTTTATCATTGCGATAGGAAACCGTTGTTACTCAAATATTCAATAGTTTTCCAAACTTAGCGTACTCAAAGTTCTTTGGATAATAAAGATTGTAACTATTCAGCTACCCCACCCAAAGTAAATCCGCACGGCAACTGAGTACTACAGTCAATTTTACCGAAAAACATCACCTATTTCAGCCCTTGTTCATAAAATTCCCTTAGTAGGCAACAAAGCCCCTGATATGCGCCCTTAGTCGCTGCCCTAATATAAGCGTTCCAAAGCTGGTATTGTTTTTATTTTGGGATTCAGTCCAATACGTGCATGGAGGAGAGTATCATAACAACAATTGGCAAGAAATACAAGAGCATTCCAGCATAAGGAGCTAGCAAAAACAGACTCTGGAATTTCAGATTAAGTTCGAGCGTTTTATTTTTGATTTGCTGCCGTCGGCAGACAACGCGGCGGTTGTCGAGGTGGATTCAAAATGTCACTTTGCATCGCTGAAACACGCGAGTGATTCGCCTGAAACCATGGGAAAACAAGTATCGGATTATTATTACGCCGAATGGCTGATAAAATCGGAAGCGACAGTTGCCCCCAACGCGAAAGTCGAAGCCAGCCCGCTTTTCGCCCTCTCCGCAGAAACGTTTGCCGAAAAAGTTGCGCAAAATGAGATGACAGCAGTAACAGCAGACGTCTGTTTCCGATAGAAAAACAGACGTTTTGCCTGTCCCAGAAGTCCTAAAGCTTCGATTGTCTCCGCGAACGGAGACAATCGGAATTTCCTAAGACTCAAACGTTTTGGGGTTGGTGGTTTCGATTGTCACCTCGCCGCCGTTTTCGGGGACAGTAATTCTCACCGGGGTTGTTTTGATGTCTCCCCATTCGCGGGGGATTATTTTCGGCAAAGCAGCAAGTTCTTTTTGGATTTTTGCTTCGCGAGCGATAATCTCGCTTTCACCCAATGTGGATTTTTCCTCCAATGTCAAATCGGAGGGGACTGCCGGTCGGTAGGTGACAACTGTTTTGTATGTTCCAGAAGGAACTCCCGATTTGGAAAACACATTGATAGATGTTTCTAATTTTGCAATACCGTCGCTTCCGGTCAACGCAATGACGAGATAACCGGTTGTCGTATCTTCGGCAATCAACGCCACGGACGCTCCTTCGACCGGTTTTCCTTCGTGTAAAAGTTTGACTGTGAATTTCGTCAACTTGTTAGGAAAATTGTCTGGCAATTTGTCAGAACAGCCAACGATGAACATTGAAAAAAGCAAACATACAAAAACATTCCTTTTACAATTCTTCATAAAATTTCCTTTTGCGATTTTTATTATAAAAAACGAAACATACGAAAATACATTTACATTTACTTTATTTCGTTTTTCGTATGTTTCACGTTAGAAGACCTATCATGGGAGCGAAGCCGATTCCGTACCAATTGCGGAACCTAACGCTCCCCAAATTCCCCACAACGATTGACCGCCCGACTCGTAATTTTTGAGAATAACGCTCGAATCAGTTTGTCCGCTTGATAAGGAATTGATCGCTTCTGAAATGAAGTGAACAGAACCGTCGCCTAAAGCGGCATTGACTCCGCCGGTGTGGTTACTGGACGGCGTGTTGATAATCATTTCGTTTTTACCTCCGGCGCAAGACGCGGAATTAGGTGGCATTACTGTTTGGAAACCGCACATTCCAACACCGCCGTTTTGCCAGTTCATGCCGACGCTATCTGTATGACCGTTATTCGTTTTGGAAGCGGTAATACAATCCAATCGAGTCGGATTGTTGGATTTCAGAAAATTACTTGCGGTTACAGTTCCGGCTTTCGGTCGTGCGGCGTTGTAATCTCCTCGTATCGCTTTAATACCGACCCGTTCCGAAAAAGCAAGCGTGTTGGAAAGACCGTCTTCAATTCCTGACATTTTCTGGAACGAAAAACGGATTCCAAAAAATCCTCTTGGACATGGAATAACAACATCTTTTTGCGCCGGGTCGTTAGCGGCTTTTGTTGCGTCTGTTGAACTGGCACGTCCATTAGCAACGTCGCCGAGTACGATGGAATAATTGTTACGTCCTGTGTTGCAGGGTGTTGATTCTTCGCCTGAAACAGAAGGACAAATCACAAAATCGTAGGTCTTGTCCATATCCGGCATATTAGAATAGGGAGTGGCAGTTGAACCGCTATTTGCCATCGACTCATAAAGCGACTCCTGTTCCATATAGGGACACAACTTCACCAACGCGCTGTAATTGTATTGATCAGTGTTACCGATGGTCTTGTGAACACTGGACATCGCTGCCGGAAATGCTTTGCACGAATCGTGGTAGTTGTGCAAAGCCAACCCTAGTTGTTTGAGATTGTTCGTGCATTGCATTCTTCGAGCCGCCTCGCGAGCAGCTTGAACAGCAGGCAAGAGCAATGCGATCAAGATACCAATAATGGCAATGACCACAAGAAGTTCGACCAGCGTAAACGCTCGGCGAACAGAAGATTGTTTTCCAAATCGGGCAGAAATGCTCGAAACAATACGGGCAAAAAAGAGTGAAATCGCACGTAAAACATGGTTTATTAACCATGTTACGTACCCCCCCCCCCCGATACATTCTGACACAATTCAAGAAAATCAAACGCTTTGTTTAATTTTTTCATCGCTGAAACCTCTTCATTTTAAGTTTTTTAATGATAGAATAACAAAAACACAATGTTATTATTGTCCAGTAAATTGTTTTATGTTATTTTATGCAGGCAAATTGAAGCAGGCAATGTTGAATGTTGGGACTTTGTGAAATTTTCTTGAAAAGCTTGTTTATTTCACATTTTGTGGAGGTTGGTTTGAAATTGCGATGAGTAGGTTTTTGAGCCAATTTTTGACTTATTTTTTCTGCAGGGCGTCGGGCTTTGGCATTCAGTTTTCGTGTTCCCGGACGCCAATCGCGGTAGTTATGCAAGAACGCCGTG
>JAIRYX010000294.1 GCA_031267635.1 Planctomycetaceae bacterium | reverse complement strand
ACGCTTCCGGTCAAGAACTTCCGAAAAACGAAGTTCGCCTTATCGCCGACGGAAAATCAATCACAACAACCGTCGAGACAATCAAAAATATGGATCAAATGCAAATGTTGGAATTTGTGTGGGCAAGTTGATAAATGGTATATTCTTTTTATAAAGGGTCATGTCCGAGCGTAAATGGAACACCAAGTGACAAAAAAAACGCACACAAGCGCGCCATTTACGCTCGGACATGACCTTTTTCGATAAAAATTGACTGTAACTGTCCAGTTGCCCGGTACGGATTGATGTGGTTTGAGAGACTGGATAGTTACTATTGTTTTATTTTTGAGTTGCCTGTTCTTCAACCGGTGCTGCATCAGGAGAGGGCATTGTTGGTGCAGGGAATGTTGTTTCGAGGGGGGCTATTTCTATCGGATTGTTGTTGGATAATTGCGGGAAAAACGTTTTCAGCGTTTTGATTTCTTCTTTTAGCGCAGAAACTTCATCACGCAACGACGAAACCGTGCTTTTCAACTCCGTAATTTCCGAACTCGGTTGCGGATAAGCCGACGATACGGATGACGGCAAAATTGACGGCAGATTTCCGAGACCGCCGTTCACAATTTCCGGCGGATACAGCAACAACGGCGATTCCGTCGGCAATTGGAGTTTTTGAGATTGTTGAATCTGGCTCAACAGTTCGTCTGCCATTGCGGTGTTTCCGCTCGCCCGCAATGCACGTTCCGCGTTTTGTAGCTGCGTGATATATGCCGAGTTTGTACGCGATAGAATTGGGGCTTGTCTGGTGGCATTTGCTTCGGCATTGGCAGTCAACGCATCAACCGTTGTCGGAACGACAGACGGCGAGTATGGCATTCCCATTGCGGTCGGCAGACTCACATTCGGCGAGGAAGTTCCGGCGGTTTCATTCGGCGTTGGCAGCAACGTTCCGAGTTGCTGATTGATCGACTGTACTTGACGCAATAAGTCTGCTTGTTGGGCTTCAAGCATCGGTCTTACCGGATCGCCTTGCGGAATCGGCGCAAGAGTATGTTGAAGATTCCGCAGATCGTTCAACAAGCCCTGTTTGATTTGTTCCAACGCCGTGTTTTGCGGGGAAATTCCCATACCCGCACCGGAGTAAGGATGGTAAGCAGCATTAGGAATTCCCGGATACGGCAAGCCGGTCATCGGATTTCTATTTTGTGGCGGAAGAGTTCCCGGTGTTGTTCCCGGCATTCCTGTTGTTCCCGGATACATGGGATTGTCTGCGGCTACCGGAGAGGCGGTTACGGCAGGCAAGCCAAGCTGATGTTCAATATCTTGAATTTGCCGTTGAATTTCCTGACGCTGAAAGGTAAGCGACCGCGCATTGTCCGGCAAATATCCGCCGCCGCCGAATTGTTGAAGTTCTCCGGCAATTTCTGTGTCGGTTAAGCGTAAATTTTGCAAACGCTGCATCAACATTGCCCGCATTTCGGGATCAAGACGCGGCGAATTTCCTGTCGTTAAAGAATAAGCGGGCGTTGTCCCCAAAGCCGCAGGATTTGGTACAATCGGCGACATTGCCGGAGCGGCGAAAGCAGGGTTTGCGAGAGTTGGTGTTGCGGGAGTTGGCGGCGTCGGAATTGCCTCCGTTGTTTGAGTATAAACCGTTGCGGCGTAAAACAACATCACAACGCCGACAGCAGACGAGATTTTCAGAATTTGAATTTGCGACATGGTTTACCTTTCTTTGATTTGTAAACTAATGTTTGAGATTTCCAAAATGATATTTTATACTTTTCACGACTAGAGATTGCGTTTTTATTTCCTCAAGAAAAACTCCACGAGCTATCATGAATGATTTCGAAGTTCATCAATGAAAGGAACGGCAATCTCCCACCACGTCAAGTATAGCGATTTTCGGAATGGAAGACAATAACAATCATGCAACTCGCAAAAATTTAATTTGTTCTGGGAACTTCTAAAAACCCCACTTTCAACAAATCCTACCATTGCAAAATAAGGACTTGCTGAGGTTGGGAAGAGGTTTTTAGAAGTTCCCTTCTGCTTATTTCGTTTTTGGGAGAGGATTAACGTTCACGGGATTTTTGATTTTCAAATGGATGTTATGGAATCACTCTTTGGGATTTTCTTCATGCTTTCCAACCGGACGCACGCCGTAACCTTGCCGGTTGCGTTCTCCGAGTTCTTCAAGATACGCTTTTGCCGCGTTTTGTAGACGTTGCATAATTTCCGCGTGTTCGCCGCTTACGTCTGTTGTTTCGCTTATATCATTTTGTAAGTCGTACAAAGCAAGTTTTACTTGCTTTTGAGAGTAAACGCCCGGCGTACCATTTTCGCCCGACTTTTGACCTTGCATGGTTCGATACTGATGCGGCAAAACAAGTTTCCAGCGTGAATCGCGCACCGCTTGCAACTGTTGATTAAAATAAATCGGAAAAGCGTCGTGCGGCGATTTCGCACCCGGCTCGTCGAACAACAACGGGCGGACGTCTTTTCCGTCAATTTTATTTTCCGGCAACGGAGCGTCAATCAATTTGGCGACGGTTGGCAGAATATCGATGGTCGAAGCAAGCTGATCGGTTTCCGTTCCGGCGGGAATACGTCCGGGTAGCCAGGCAATCATCGGCTCGCGGACTCCGCCTTCAAAACTGGTCCCTTTTCCTTCCCGCAACACGCCGGCGCTTCCGGCATGATTTCCATACGAAAGCCAAGGACCGTTGTCTGCCGTGAAAATGACCAATGTCTTTTTGTCAAGATTTAACCGGCGTAGCGTCTCTGTAATTTGCCCGACCGACCAATCAATTTCCATAATCACATCGCCGAATAATCCCACATGACTTTTTCCGGCAAATTTATCGCTAACAAAAATCGGCACATGAACCATCGAATGCGGCAGATAAAGGAAGAACGGCTTGTCTTGATTTTTCTCAATAAAGCGAACAGCGCGTTCCGTGTATTGGGTTGTCAATGTTTTTTGAATTTCCGGCGTAACGATTTCCTCTTGCGGCGTTGTTCCTTCAATCAAATGCAACGGCGGAAACGAGCGTTTACGTGCGGCCGCGTCCGGCGGAAGTTTGACAATATCAGGATGAAGAGGCCACATGTCGTTGGAGTACGGCAATCCGAAGTACTCGTCGAATCCTTGCGACAACGGCAGAAATTCGGGATGATGTCCAAGATGCCATTTTCCGAAAATCGCCGTTGCGTATCCTTTTTTCTTACAAATTTCGGCAAGAGTTTCTTCTTTCGGATTGAGACCGATATTCGCGTTTGGTCCCAACGCTCCGCTGATTCCGACGCGGCGATGATAACATCCGGTCATCAGAGCGGCGCGCGACGCGGAACAAACCGGCGAAGAGACAATAAAATTGGTAAACCGCCGCCCTTCGGCTACCAGCCGGTCGAGATTCGGCGTTGGAACGTTACCGCCAAACGGTCCGACGTCAGCGTATCCCATATCGTCAATAAAAATAACGACAATGTTCGGGCTTTGACTTTGTTCCGCCGCAAAAATTGATCCTGCGGCAAAAAAGAAAAAGAAGACGAAAAAACATGGAGAAAGTTTCATAAATGTTCCTCTTGAAAAAGTGAAAATCCGGCGAGTTAAAAAACGCATCTTATCATTTTACAGATCAATTCGTTTGATTTCAATATTCAATCCAGCCCTTAAAACCGGGTAACGGTAAGGCAGCAGTGTGAATGTTTATCATTTGCGTCTTTACGGCTTTATTTTTTACAAGGACAAAACATAAAGCCATAAAGGTAATTATGCCAATTTGTGCTGCTTAAAGGCGTATTGCCGGAAAATATTACTATTACAGCCCTTATTTATCGAATTTCCCTTATTAGCCAGCAAAACCCCCACCCTTATTTCCTTATTTTTCGTTTAATTTTGATAACAATCCATGATCTAAAAAATAAGGGCATAAGGGCGAGTTTTTTGGGGGATGTTGGCTACTAAGGGAAACTCGATAAATAAGGGCTGCAATGGTAAAGCCATTCGGGGAATTGCAATGGTACAGTCTTTCTTGTAGCTCTACAGTTGTCCGAGACGGATTTATTTGGGTTAGGCAACTGAATCGTTACAGGGAACTTCCCAAAACCTCCTCCAAATATTCGTAAACCCTTATTTGTCAACGGTCACATTTGTTGAAAGTGGGGTTTTTAGAAGTTTCCCTATAGTATTTTATCAATCAATCTCTCCCCAAAAAGTGAAATAATCAGAAAAGAACAACGACAAAGAAGCGTCG
>JAIRYX010000213.1 GCA_031267635.1 Planctomycetaceae bacterium | reverse complement strand
GTACTTGTTTCAAAATGGGTTGCGGTGGATAGTTCGGGCAAAGAAATTCCGCCCGCTCCGCCAAAAGAATACACACCTAACGCCCCGCCGGAAAAACAACCGATTATGAAAAACCTTCTTCCATCAAAATATGAGAAAAAAGAATCAACGGACTTAACTGTTACGGTTGAAAAAAAGAAAAATGATTTCAAGTTGGAATTGAAGAAATAAAATTGTACTATTCAGTCGGTTGTAGCATTTTTAATGCGAAACGGGCAACGTTGTTTGCGTTACACACCACCTCATTTCTCCCTAATTTTCCGAACAAAACAACCTCAGTAGCCAAGGAATCCTCCACAACGACAATCTCATTACCTCATCAAAAAAGAAATAATGAGGTTGGTTTTGGGGAAACCTTTTTGCTACTGAGGTTGTTTTGTTAAGAAAATTAGGTGGAAATGAGGTTGGTAACATCAAAAACATTCCCGCTTTGTAGCAAAAATACTTACAACTGAATAGTTACGATTATTTTATATATCGAGTACTTTCTCACCAAAACAATAATGATTGTAAATATTACTATCTCATTATTGCGCATCAAGATGCAAAAACGCAAGAAAATAATGAAATTTTGCTCTTTTCTTAAAACACAAAAACTGCTACGATAGAAACAGACTTTTTTGTTTCAGGAAAACACATAAATTAAGTACTTTAGTCAATCTTTAATGCAAAAAAAGAACGGTTCAAAACTCACAGAAAGATATTTTTTCTCAAAAATCGCGATTATTCAGAAAACATTGTCGATTTTGGGGACTATTTTTTTTGTTGTTTTGATATTTTTTTTGCAGTCATTAATTTCTTATGTTTTTTCGCAACAAAATTCCAAGCCGCAACTGATAGAAAATTTTGACTCTGCTCAACCGTCGTGGGAAGTGCTTTATTTGGACGCGAATGGAGCGTTTCTCAATCGTTCCCGCGTTTCCGATACGGCAATGAGCGGAAAAAGCGAGACATTGCAGTTTAAATTTCAAAAGAACGGATTCTATTTCCTCGGACATACGATTCACTTTCCTTATTTTATCGAAGATTTTCACGCTGCGGTTCGTGTCAAATCGCAAGATACCGATATTTTTGCCGCTTTGGAAATTGTTTTACCAAAGTCAAAAATGCCGGACGGTTCGCTGGTGACGCTTCTTTTGCCAGGGGATTTTTCTACAGAAAAACAAAATTGGCAAAATCTTAAAATCAACGCACACCAGAAGTTACTCGAATCGCAAGTTCGGCAACTTCGGTTGGAATTGAATGTTCCGATTGACATATCGCAAGCGTATATCCGGCGGCTTGTTTTGCTTTGTCATCCGTCCGATCAGCAAAGTCAGGTCTGGATTGACGATTTGCAGGCAAACGGAATTGTTACGATTGACGAAACGCTTATGCGTGAAATCGAGCAAAATGCGGTTTTCAACCCGAAAAATACACTTTGGTTTTTCCGACAGGCGGGAATCATTCAGGACAATCCGGCTAAAGTTCTCACCGACGCCAAAACTGTCGCCATTGCAGAAGAAAATTGGACAAATAATCAGAATGTAAATTCCAAACCGACAATTGATCACACCAACAGTTCGTCGGAACGTTTGATTCCTGATGAATTGCTTGCCGTAACGCGGACTTCCAATCCGCCATTGTACGGACAAAATGCCCGCATGACCGATAACCCGATTCAAATGGCGGTTGGAATTGATGACCGAACAGACATGACGCAAAACGCCGGTTTTGTCGAAACGCAAAATGTGCCGGATGTTATGCCGCCGGGAATGTTTTACAATTCGCCGTATTTGGCGGGAGACAGTATTATCCGTGGTTCCGCCGTAACAACAATTCTTCCTGAAAATTCAGGAGATCAACCGGTCACGCCGACAACTTATTTGTCGTCCGCAATGCCGAACATGACGGGAAATGGTTTCACGAATACCGATCCAATCTCCATGTTGTCGGTGCAGCCGGACGGTTTTCAACCTGCGCGTCAGGGAGAATTTCCCGAATATGAATTGGAAGACCGTGTCAATCGCGGTCGTCCGCACGACGGAAGCCGTATTACCGCCGAACAAAAAATGCTTTGGATTAACGGAAATCTGCCGCTTGGAATTCGTGCTATTGAATATCACGGAGAGCCGCTTTCGTATCTTGCCGGAATGCAATTTAATGCCGTTTGGTTGCGTCAGCCGCCGACAGTCGAGTTGCTCGAAGAAGCGTGGAAAATCGGTATTTGGATTATCTGTCCGCCGCCGGAGAATAAATATCTGGAAGAGTTTAGTAAATATCTGAATTTGACCGGTATGACGGACGACGGCAGAGGCAACGACGGTCTTGATCTGAAAATCATGGGACGAATGTTTGCTCGAAACCGCAATCCGATTCTTGCATGGGATGTCGGACGAAATCTGACGCTTACGTCGTACAATCAAATTCAGCAAAAAATCGAACTCTTGCGGGGAGCCGACCGTCGGCGGATTCCGATAATCTGTTCGACGGAAAACGGAACTCGCGATTACAGCCGTCTTGTGGATATTCTGCTGATCGGACGCAACGCGATTCTCTCGTCGCTTGAGCTGGACGAGTACGACGCATGGATGAAAACGAAAAACGGTTGGGCAAGAGCCGGTACTCCGACATGGTGCGCGATTCAAACGCAACCGACGGCGAGTATGGCGAATCAGTGGAAATTGTTCGGTACGCAGGAAATTCCGGCAGCGACAGTCAGCGAAGAACATCTTCGCGTACAAATCCGCACAGCGTTAGCAAATGAATGTCACGGTCTGCTTTTCACGTCGCAATCGCGGTTGGATGCGGACGACGCGGAAACGAAATACCGTGCGGCGGCGCTCGAACTTATCAACATGGAATTGCTACTCATCGACGGTTGGCTAAGTGCGGGAAAATCGGCAACGGTTGTTCGGTCGGGCAATCCTGAAATCAACGGCATTTTGCTTAACACCGACCACGCGCGGCTACTGCTCGCAAATATCATGCGTCCTTTCGGACAATATGTTATGGGAAACACGAACAGCAACAATGTCAGTTTTATCATGCCGGGTAATTTTGAAACGCATCAGGCAAATCACATTATGCCGGGCGGAACGCGACCGATTACGCCGCTACGGAAAACCGGAGGCGTTTACATTCAGCTTGATGAAGTCAATACTTCCACCGCCGTCTTTTTTGCGATGGCGGAACCGGTTTTGCGAGCGTTGATTCCGCGTTCCCGACATGCCGAGTTGAGCAAACGAAGTGCGCGACTTGCGATTAACCTTGCGAAAATGCGATTAGAACAAGACAGTAAGACGATTCAGCAATTTGAAAATATCCGCACAACGACCGGACTGCCGTATCTTCCGACCGACCGTTTCCCGATTATCAGTATGCCGGAACATGATTCGATCTTGCGGGAAACCGAGCGGAATATTGAAACGGCGGAATCATACTACCGTCAGGCGGATTTTTCGTCGGCGTATCTTCAAGCGGAACGTTCAACGGCGGGACTGCAATATTACGAGCGGCTGAAATGGGAAGAAGCAACGCGAAACGTGCCGAGTCATAACATGATTCCGGCGTCGGTGTCCTTTGGAACGTTGCCCGCGTATATTGTAACGATTCAAAACATGACGCGGATGCAAAAGGGCGAATCACGTCTTTCCGGCGGCGATTGCGAGAATGCCGTTTCGTGGCAACAATCCGGCTGGCAATGTTTGGAGATGGAAACAGAAGGCATAACTGCGTCGGTTTCGGTAGGAAATCCACAGGCAGCGCATTCCGGTCAGGGCGGTCTTTTGATGCGTCTGACTCAAACGCTACCGACCGCGTTAAACAACGGAACAGCCGAAAACAATTCAATCACGCTTGTTTCCGGCAGCACGGGAAATGAAACGCTTCCGCTGGAAACCGCACCGGTTTGGGTTACATCGCCGCCGATTCGCGTTCTAGGTGGAGAATTGCTTTGCATCACCGGCTATATCAGGATTCCACAACCATTGCAAGCAAACGCAGACGGCTTGATGATTATGGATTCGATAGGCGGCGAGCCGCTCGCTCTTCGTTTCAACACAACGGACGGTCAATGGCGACAATTTGCGTGTTACCGAAAAACGCCCGACATTGTGCCGCCGAATGCGTCAATGGTGATAACGTTTGCATTAAACGCTGTCGGCGAAGTCCATCTTGACGACTTGGAAATCCACACGATTGTCCCTCATTAACATCTTAATCACTCATGTTACGCAGAGAATATCGGGGAGTATCCAATAATCATTCCGCAATCATCCCGCCTTACGCTGGAGTCATTCCCTGCAACCGTTTGTAAAGATCGCCTGCAAGCGGTTGCAAGCGTCACCTGCAAGAAAAGACAAGAGACGCACACGAGAATTGGCGGTAATTTGAGTAATACTAGAGACTTTGGGTACAAGATAGGGCTTGTAGTATCCTTTTTAACCAATGTTGATTGCCTTTGTGATAATTCTGCTTATCCCTTAAAAGTCAAAGGGGCTTTAGGGACAAAAGGGACTCCCTGCTTGGCTAATGCCGCTTGCCCCTTGACCAATGTGGATTGCTTTTATGGTAATTCCGCTTGTCCCCTTTTGATTAACGTTGGCAGTCCTTTGTGATAATACTTGCCTGTTCCTCATGTCCCCAAAGTCCCTTTTGTCCCTCATAATTTTCACGAGTGAAGAGCATAAGCCATGCCGGATTTTGAAATTTTACTTGAAGACGGACCGTTGTTTGCCGTCAACAAACCTGTCGGATTATTGACGCAGGCGGCGCCGGGAATTGATTCGCTTGAACATCGTATCAAAGATTTTTTGACGGTGCGCGATCATAAACCGGGACGGTGTTATCTCGGCATTCCGCATCGGCTTGACCGTCCGGTAAGCGGCGTGATTCTTTTCGCCAAACACGTGCGTGCGGCGCGGCGGCTTGCGGAGCAATTTGAAAATCGCACGGTGAAAAAAACGTATTGGGCGGCAGTGGAAAATTCCCCGGAAGAAGATGCGGGAACGTGGCGGGATTCTATCAAAAAAATTCCCAATCAGCCAATTGCCGTCATCGCCTTATCGGACGACGCGGAAGCTCGTGAAGCGATTTTACATTATCGTGTTTTTCAACGGTTTCAATATGAATTTGACGGAAGAAAACGTTTCGGTGCGTTACTCGAAATTCAATTAGAAACCGGACGAATGCACCAAATTCGCATACAAGCGGCAAGTCGCGGGTTTCCGGTTTTGGGCGATTTTCAATACGGTTCGACAATCCCATTTGGCGAACAATTTGAAGACGCTCGATTGCGGGGGATCGCCTTACACGCACGTTCCATCGCGTTTCAGCATCCGATGACGCACGTACCAATGCTACTAAACGCTCCGCTTCCTCCAATGTGGCAAGAGTTGAAATAATCCGAAAATTGTTTTCAAGTAAAACTATTCAGCCGATCAAACCAAATAAATCCGCACCGGGCAACTGGGTAACTAAAGTCCCTTTTACCGGAAAACATTATTATTGCCGCCCTTATTCCCTGATTTCTCATTCATCTGTTTTGATAACAATCCATCATCTAAAAAATAAGGGCATAAGGGCGGTAATGGTAAAGCATTTCGGGTAATTGCACGGGTAAAGTCTTTCGAGTAACTCGAAAATTGCCCTGTGCGGATTTATTGAGTTTGGGCGATTGAATAGTTACAAATACCCATCTTTCATTATTTGTGTTCACGTGTATGATAACGACTCAGTGACCCGGTACGAAT
>JAIRYX010000201.1 GCA_031267635.1 Planctomycetaceae bacterium | reverse complement strand
GAAAAAATATATCTGCAAGGAAAAAAACACAAAAATACCCTGTCTCGAAAATTATTATTCACTAAAATATATAACAGTTATGAAATTTAAAGTAATCGAAAGAAGCAACCCCATTCATCCGGAAGCGCCCAAAAAAAAGTATGCCAGCCCTGTCAACGCAGGTAAATTCAGTATCAAAGACTTTTCAAAAGAAATTGCCGGACGTTCGTCGCTCACCCGGGGCGACGTCGAAAATGTTCTCAACAATTTTCTCGACGAATTACCCACTTTCCTCAAGCTCGGACTGAGCGTGAAACTAGGCGATTTCGGCACCATGCGCCTGAATTTAGTCAGCGACGGCGTCGACGCCGACAAGGAATTTACAGCGGCCAACATCAAGGGAGCCAAAGTGATTTTTACTCCCGGCGTCGAATTGAAAGAAAACCTGAAAGGAATTGCCTTTGAGGAAGAAAAGTAAGCTGATTCCGGATTGTCGTACCCTTCTTTGCGAGAGCGGAGCGAGGCAATGACGAAAAAGCAAAATTAAAAATTACAAAAAAACAATTAACAAAAGTCCGGACGAAGAACGGACGTAAAACAACAAAAGAAATGAAAAAACTTATTATTATTTTAATTTATTCCTTCGTGGTTAATGGGATATTGCATGCGCAACAAGACAACGTCGAAGAAATGCGCAGATATATTCTTCGAGCGCAAACTGCCTACAAGGCAGGCGAATTTAAAGATGCGCTGAAAGAGTATAAAATGGCGCAGGCTGTCGCGCCAAACTATCCCGAGTTGTATAAAACCATAGGTGACGTGTATGAAAAACTTGGCGAAAATGAGGATTTAGTAGAGGCGATCAATAGCTATAATGCCTATTTAAAGCTCGCGCCGAACGCGGGCGACAGGCGCGAGGTTTTAGATAAAATTTACTCGCTTCAATATTTGCAGGAAAAAGCGGCGATGCAAGCTAAAATATTAGAGGAGGTAACAGGAAGCTGGGTTGCTATTGACAACGTGGAAGTAACTGCTACAGATGGTTATATGTCATGGTTTTCGGATTATGTTTTTAATATTGAAGAAGTTCTTCAAGGAGGCAAACACACGAGAGTCTATAGAATTACCATTCAAAAAGAAGGATGCAGAAATTACAGGGAAAGCATCATTGATAAGACGGTGATTATCAACATGACAAAAGATAACTTTCTTAATTTCACTTTTGCAGACGCGCAAGTTTATGTACCAAATCCGGCAAAATATGATGGCTATAGAATATTTGGCGATGTGTTAGCTTCTACAATGGACAAACCGTGGATAGGAGATTTAGCCAATTCAGCCGTGAATGCTTATCAAACAGCCGATTTGCCAAGTAACACGCAAACAGCATACAGTTTTATGCTTAATTATGACGAGGGAAATTTGGTAGGAAGAGTTGATATCAAACAGCACTATTCAAACCCGAACGTGCAAAAAGTGACCCAAAATGAATGGAAGGAAATAACTTTTGTAAAACGGAATGAAAATTTTTACGCCAAATTGAAAAATGTATTTGACAATAAACCTGATATTTTGACCATGAAAGAAGTTAGACTTCTTAATAATATGCTCTTTGTTGATAAACAGGGAAAAAAAGTTTCAAACAATGACATCTATACAAAAATGCAAGTGGTAGATGTTGATTTGGCAAAACAGTTTCAAAAAGTCGCTAAAAGAGAAAGTACATGGCGTACTTTATCTTTTGTCGGGTGGGGTGCTGCTATAGTTTCTCCAGTACCATTTGCTTTTGGATATTTAGAAGAAAATAAAGGTATGCTTGTACTTGCAGCATGCATGGGTATTGGCGGAGTTGGAGTTGGTATCGCTGGAGTAATAATTAGTAGTGATGCTGATTCAAAACGGTCAAATCTTATAGACCAATATAACAAGCAGATTACTCAACAAAGAAAAAATAAACCTGTCAGTGAACTGCGTTTTGGCATTACTCCTTCAGGTGGCTTGGGGCTTACATTAAATTTTTAGCAGTATGAAAAAGTTTTTTCTGTTGATTATTATAACTATGATTGGGAGTAATGTTTATTCCCAATCATTTGATCCGCAACGGTATCTGAATCAGGTAAGGCAGAAAGCGGAAAAACTGACGAGTGAAATAAACTCGGAATTAGACAGAAGCAACCGATTTACATTAAGCCAGAATAAAAAAGAGTTGTATTTTTTATACAATGCAAAAGGGCGTAAATTTGCCTTCCCAGACGAATTTTCGTGTAATGCAAAAATCCGAAATATTGAAATACGGATACATAATTTGTTTGATAATATAATTAACGATATACCGTCAACGGCGAAAATTAACGGAAAAGGTATTTCGCCGCAAGAAAAGGCGGAATTGAGCCGCCAAATAAAAGCGCAAATTGAGATGAATTGCAGTTGCCGCAGGGAAAACAACCCGAATTACCGCGAACAGTACTCCAACAGCTCTCAATCAAATAAATTTAATGACGGTAGCAATAGCGATTTCGGTCTAAACAACAGCAACACACCTGTTGCTTCGTCTTCGCTGCCGCAAAACAACGGTGTTCAAACGCAATACGACAATGTGCTGGATGCGCTCACTGCGACTAAAGCAGATGCAGTCACAACTGCCACTACAACTGCTGCTTCATCCGTTTCAAATTTTGATTTTGGAAATCTGGAGAAATATATGCAACAGGCAGAAACCATGAATTTTGAAAATTCAGAACTGTATTTGCCGAATGTAAATCGAAATGCTGAACATAAGGGGCAGCCTGTCAGTGGAATTCATGTTGGAGACGCGAATAATTACAAAGGTGCAATTCCTCAGCCACCGATATATTTGGGAGATAGAGATAATTATCGTACCGCGAATTTGCCCTCGAGACAAGATCCGAATGCAATCTATGCCGTGTCAATTCAAGAAAAAGAAAAAGGCATACAACTTGCCAACAGTTTGTTACCGAAAGCGATGGAAAAGGTGGCAAGCTTTGATAAGGACGTGGAACTTTTAGATAAAAATATTGCTTTAGGCGAAAAAAAATTGTTTGATCTTGAAAAAGAAAAAATGTTGGTTGAGTACGAGGGTATAATAGTGATGAAAGAGGGCATGCACATGCCATATGTGATGGAACAATTTGAACCCACCCTCAAAGAAAAATTCAACATGACAGACGAGGAGTTGAAAAACTTTAGAAATAGCGTGTACGCCAAACTTCCTCCAAACGCGGTCATCAGTGAAAGCATGAACCTGGGCAGTCACACGAAAAAGGCGCTGGAGGGGGATGGAGAAGCCGGTGATGGATATGTATTTGGGGCTGCTCTCGGGATGGGTCTCGATTTTCTAACTGCAGATGCAAAAGAGATAGAATTGAGCGCCTATGATAAATGGCAAAAAAGATTGGATGGAGACATAACTGTTTTAAACAAACAATTAGATGGTTACTACACGGATAGAGAAAAATCAGTTAGAGATAACGCGGACATCCAAAAGGTGGTTTCGCATTATAGTAATGTTATACAAAACGGAAAAGTAACCTTCAATTCTAAAAATGAGTTTGATGCGATGAATTTGGGGAATGTCTTGAATGACATTTTAAAAAAATAAACTTGTTAATTAGCAAAATCTTGCAGTCATGTGTCTATCAAGCGAGATAATGGCGATCGTAATACTCTGGAGGGGTATCATACCACATGAGGAAGATGACATGCTTGATGGCGCCAGATACACGTCTTTTCTCCGACGTCACGACCACCGGTTACAGTCTGGAAAAATTTTACACGGAGCTTTCCAAGCTGAATCTGAAAACCGTCACCGTTTTCCTCGACGCCTGTTTCAGCGGCGCCAAGCGTGAAGACGAAATGCTGGCCTCGGCGCACGGCGTAGCCGTCAAAGTGAAAGACGAAGCGCCCAAAGGCAATATGGTGGTCTTTTCGGCAGCAAACAGCGACGAAACCGCCCATCAATACGAAGAAAAAGGGCATGGACTGTTTACCTATTTCCTGCTGAAAAAGTTACAGGAAACGCAGGGCGCGGCAATCTACGGCCATCTGTCCTGACTTTGACGCCGGGATACCCTAAAAATTTGTCATCGTTATTCCCCCATCCAGGAAATACAATATTGCCCCTGTTTACTTTCCATGCCCTCCAGCACGCGAAGACATCCTTTGATATCAAGTTCTTTACAAGTCTGTTCGAAATGACACAAGGCAATACCCATATCGGTTGCGGAGAATCCGCCTATCGCGCTTGTCCGGTAAAAATGCAGTTTGTCCTCGTCCAATATCACTCGCCAGGT
>JAIRYX010000105.1 GCA_031267635.1 Planctomycetaceae bacterium | reverse complement strand
CGATAAAGCGAAAAAAGAGCTCGGCTGGAAACCGCAATATACAGACATGGCGGCGATTATCGAAACCGCCTGGCATTGGCACACAACGCATCCCAACGGATATGCTCCTCGCACTTGAAATTTCGGTTTTCGTTACCTCGAAGTTCCAGAGTCTATTTTTGCTAACTCTTTGTTCCAGTTCATGCTATAGAAATTTGAGCTGGTTGAAACTGCCTACTACGAAGTTCCTCAATTTCCCTTGATATGAAAAATGTCAAAGTGAAATTGCGTGGCTTTGTACTAACGTTTCCGATAATTCAATTCCCTCCTCAACCGTTAGGTCCAACATTCTCCAATAGTCTCGCGATTTCTCGTCTGCGCGTATCTCATTCCAGCGATCCAATCTCAATTGCCGTAACTTATTGTTGCAACATTTTATAGAAACCGATAATCTCGCACGCGAATGTTCTCTTTCAAAGAAATGTTACGCGCTGAAATGATTTGGTTAAGTTTCAACATTTTTGATTGATGTTGAGCGAGTCAGTCAAGGTTTTTGTATATGCATTGCACTTGAGTTTTCGGTTTTTATGAATGGAGATTAAGCCGGATTTGACGGTATAACGATGTCAGTGAAAATCGCATTTTCAAAGTGTGAGGAATATTAAAGTCTAAACCTCTCTTTTTATTTGTCTTCGTGTTTTTTTCGTGATTTCATGGTAAAATAGGGTTTTAGTTAGAGATAATGCAGAAACTTTTTTGGAATTCTTATGGTTCGTGTTTTTTCTCAACAAAACATTCCAACGCCGGAAAGTATTGAAAAATCCAAAGAAAAGCAAAAATTTCGACTCCTTAAGTTTCTGAAATTTTTTCGGTTTCTGAAACAGCATTGGAATTTTCAGCAACTCAAAAAACGTTGGTATAAGATAAAAACGAGTCGCCGTGCGTTCATTTCGACGGTCGCAGGCGGTAGTTTTCTTGGCGGAATAGCGTTCCATTACGCACTTTTTGTTGAGTCGCGTTGGATTCAAATTAAAAAATACACAATCTCTGCCACGAATCTTCCGCCCTGTTTTGACGGAACGAAAATCGTTTTTATCACTGACTCGCATCACGGAAGCCGCCGTTCTTACAATCTTTTGGAAAAAACAGTACGGCTCGCGCAACAGCAATCGCCCGACTTGATCGTTTTAGGCGGCGATTATTGCAATAATCATGAAGAAGAAACAATTCAACAATGTTTCACGGCGTTTCAACATTTGTCCGCGCCGTTGGGAGTTTATGGCGTTCTCGGTAATCACGATTACAAACGCACGCAAACGTTAAATGCGATGCGCGACGCGGGAATTCGTCCGTTGGTGAACGAAGCGTTTTGGCTGATTCGCAACGATTCACGAATTTTGCTCGGCGGATTAGATGATGATTGGGCAGGGACGCCGTCGTTTGCTCCGATTCAACAACATATTCTCGTGAGTCCGTTTACGATTATTCTCACACATAACCCGGATGTTACAGAAAATCTAACCGAAGAAGGAAAAAAACGAATTGATTTAATTTTAGCCGGTCATTCGCACGGCGGACAAGTCACGCTCTTTGGATTATACGCGCCGGTGAGCGTAGTCAAAAAGAAATATCTCACCGGACTTGTCAAGCCGTTTGACAACGCAAAAATCCGCGTGATCATTTCCAACGGCATCGGCACAAGCGGTCCCCCGCTCCGTTTCTTCGCTCCACCGCAAATCGTGGTGGTCACGTTGAAAAAAAATTTAATGAGTGAGTACACCGCTTTTTGAGAATGATATTTTTTACGCTTTGAATTTTTTTTCACGAAAAAAAGGACGTTAAGAACAAAAGAGACTTTTGGGGAAAGAGGTACGCTATTTTTCTGCTTATTTCACATTTTGGGGAGGGATTGATTTATAAAATACTGTAGCTATTCAGTTCCCCAAGCCCAATAAATCCACACTGGGCAACACTCTTAATGACGACGTCTCCATTAATTAGTGATCCGAAAGATTTTACTATTGCCTCCCCTTATTTATCAAGTTTCCCTTAGTAGCCAACAGACAAACAGCTAAAACATGATTTATACTTTGTTGTATTTTTGTGTAAATTTCTTTTGCTGTTATTTCGTGGCTTAATTGGAAGAATTTTGAGGTTTTTTATTCAAAATTTGTCCGTTTCGCTTATTCTATATCGCTAAAATAGACAAAATCGTGTATGATAATGACGTTCTAAAAATTATCGTGTTTTTAGAGATTTTCAAACCAAGATACTCAAGCAGTAAACAAAATTTTTATTTTCCACGAAAAATCACGAAGTTTTGTATCCAAAAAATTTTGCATCTTTCGTCATTTTGTGAATTTCGCGTTGAATTTTTAGTATTTTGTTGACAGTTTGAGACGGTAAAATTTTCATCAATGTCGAAAAAAGAACAACGGCAAAAGATAAGAAAGAAATCAAATGGCATTGGACGGTTATACTCTATGTCCCGGCGGGCGAAATAAAAAAATTCGTTTTTGTTGTCCAGAAAAACTCAAAGAACTCGACACAATCACTAGTTTTTTTTCTAATAATCAGCAAAAGGCATGCCTCGCCTATATTGAAGAACTGGAAAATAAATATAAAGACAAATGTGCCTGTCTTACTGCGCTTAAGCTATGGACACTGATGGGGAGCGGAGATTGGGAAAAATACCAAACGGTTGCGGAAGATTTTTACGCCCGCGAACCGCAAAATGGAACGGCAATTGCTAATTTGGCGATCGCTCGTGCGGTAAAAGGAAGGGTCACTGAAGCCGTTTCTTTGCTTGTCGATGGATTTGAACTTACCGAAGAAGGAAAAATTTTAGATCCTGTTGCAACGTCTGCGCAATTCATCGCCGAAGTTTTTTGCGAACAGATAAGTCCGGTTGTTGGTTTAGCGATTGCAAAACTTTTGCCCGCATTTTGGCAAAACTCGGAAGACATCTCTGTATTGTTGCAACGATGGATTTCCGAAGCTCCGCTTCCGCCTTTGCTCAAAGGATTGCGCTTTAATCCTTATGCGCCGGACGATTTTCCAGACAAAAAAGAATACGATACAATCGCTCCTCTTGTCGCAACTGGTCGTTGGAAAACCGCGAAAAGGAAACTTGAAGCTCTTGCTCCTCAAGCGGAAAAATGGGCGGGACTTCTTTTTTCATTGGCGATTCTCCAAATCTGGCTCGGTCAAATTTCTGACGGATGCGAAACGCTCCGAAAATATGCCGAACAACCCGATCTTTCCGAAGAAGAGCAAGCATACGCGCTTGTGATTGTTTACATGATTGATCGGCGCAACCTTCGCGATGAAGTGAAAATCGTATCATGGGAAGTGACGATTAGCGATTTCGACCGCGCTCAGGAACGTTTGTTATCGGAACCGCGACTTTATTCTATAGATTTCGACCCGCGACGTTATGGTACGGTGGATTCTCCGCCACCGAAAAATGTTTTTATGGTTCTGAATCATTCGTTTGCGCCAGACGACATTCCGCCTGCGATTGATAATATTCCACAACAAGTCGGTTCTGCGTTTCTTTTCGGCAAACAAACCGACCGCGACGCGCGAATCCTCTTTACGGATGTGCTTGATTCGAACCGCGATGCGATCAATACGATGTTGATCGAAGCATTGCAGGAAACGCTCGGCGAAATCAAAGAGCCGTCAACATTGCGTGAAACGTCGCTGATATTGGCGCAAATTGACGCTCGATTGCGATTCAAAAACTCAAATCCACCGACGAACGAACAAATACAACAAATTACATACGCTCACATTGGCGCAGGCGGAATATTTCAGACATGGTGGCTCAATCAAACGTTTGATGAACTCGACGGTCAAACGCCTTTACAAGCGGCGTCCGACAAAAAATACAAAGCGAGATTACTCGGTATGATTCAGACGCTTGAGTTAACGATGCCGACACGACTTGCATTGGAGTCGGCAAATGCGCTGCGTAAAACGCTTGGATTTGCGGAACTGGGTGAAATTGTGCTTCCGGAAAAAGACGCAGAAATTGCTTTGTCAAAAATACCGAGCATTTCATGGTTTCGTGTGGATACCAAATCGCTTTCGAATCCTGTACTTGCCGGAGAATTTGCGATGCTCGACTTGCTTTCGGAAGAACGCGGTTCACTTCACTTTGCCAATGCAGTTTTGGAACGTCCTTTGCGTGAGATTGATCCGAGCATTCGCGGACTTGCGTTACACACAATGATTCTCAATGCGGAACGCCATGAGGACATAGATACGGCGTTGCTTTGGATTGACCGTGCGAAAAATGAGGCGAAAGAACTCGGTCGATCATTGGGAGAGTGGGAAGTCGAAGAGCTTTTGATACATATTAAGCAGAATAATCAATATGAATCAACACGACTCATCAATCACATTATGACTTATTACAAAAACGACCCGGCGGTTATGGCGAGTTTACAATCCATCTTTATTCAAATGGGAATACTCAATCCCGATGGAACGCCGACTGCATACGCCCGCCAGCAACCACGACAACCGGTTGACTTATCCGATTTGCGCCGCCCAACAGAAAATATTCCGCCAAAACCGTCGCTTGACAATTCGTTGTCTGGCAATCCGCCGAAAGAAAATTCTGGAGGTAGCAAACTTTGGGTGCCGGATTGAAAATGTGTTGTTGATCGTGTTCACACAAAGTCTCTGAGTTTGCAAAAAAACAAGAGACTTGTTCATGCTATTCGATTGATACATTTTAACTACGGAATAATCGTTTCGCTTCTGTTTATCCTAGTCAATCTCAAAGCGAAACAACGCAAAAAATACTTGAAATATCTCTGATTATTTCGTTTTTGAGGCGGGTATCTGTTTGGCGAACGATACTCAACTCCTCAAAATCCGAAAAGATCAGAGAATTTTCATTATTTTTCGTTGGACGTCGGTTCTTCTTTTTTCTCTTCCGCCGCGTCTTTTCTCGGTTGCGGGGTAATGACTTGATGTCCAAACGCTTTCGGAAGGTTCTCGTAAAATTTTGGATCAATTGTTACCACCCGCACGTCTTGATTGTCCGACAATCGTTCTAACCCTTCCGTCACCACCAATGTATCGTCAACGATCTCATGCGCATTTTCCGAAATGGCCGGTTCAATCATATATTCGTCCACGCCGCGCACAAGAATACTTACAGGAATTTTACGTACTTTTCCAACAAGTTCCTCTTTTTGCGGTTGTTCGGCATTCGGCGTCATCACCCAAATGCTGTCTCCTTGCGGCTGTATCCAAACTGCGTCTTTCGGTACGACAATTCCCTGACTTGCGGAGCGAGTTTCAATGTACGCCGTAACGCTCATTCCGACTTTCAATTCATTTTGCGGATCTTGTAAACGGATTTTCACCGGAAATGTACGAGACGATGTAGGACCGTAAGGAACAATCGCCTCCACTTTACCCGACACGGTTTTTGCCAACGCCTCGACATAAATCGAGATCGTTTTGCCGATAGAAAGCTGTTTCAAATAGAATTCTCCAACCGGTACTTCCGCGTAAACTTCTCCGCGCGAAATCATTTCAATAATCTCTGTTCCAGTGCTGACATATTGTCCGACTTCCGCTGATTTGCGAACAACAATGCCGTCAAACGGAGCGACGATTTTTGAACGTTTGAGCCGTTCCTGCGCTTCTTCTTTTGCCAACTTTGCTGCGTCGATTTGCTTTTCCAACTGCTCGGTGATAATCCGTTGTTGCGTAATTTCCGACTCAGTGACAATGCGATTGGGAAGAAGCGTGAATAAACGTTCCAATTCTTTTTGTTGCAATTCCAATTGAACCGTCAACAAATTGATTTGGACGTCGGCTTGGCGCAACGCGATGTCCGTCCACGTTTGGTCGATTTCAGCGATAACAGTTTCATCTTTGGTCACAGAATCGCCTTCGTCTACGCTAAGCTTTTGCAAAATTCCGCTCACTTCCGGCGAAAGGACAACTTTTTGAATTTCGGTCAGCCGTCCTATAAATGGACGAATTGCCGCCATTTCTTTATTTTTTGCCTGACCGATCACCACCGGAGCCGCGAGGATCGGCGCCGCCGGCTTGTTATCTTCCGCATTGGCGTCATTTTGAGCGGCGGTCATCATTCGTTGTCCGAACCAACCGACAGCAAGACCAATTAAAAGCGCCGTAACAGAAAGCGACGCTAAAAGCATCGAATAATCCGAGTGTTTTTTCATGTTGCTACGAATTTCATTTAAGGTGGGACAATGTTTGCTGTTGCAGAAAAATTGATTAAAATTTCTTCACGCAACTGCAACCTTCAAATTCATTGGAAAAGCGAAAGGCAGGGAATCACAAATTTGCTTTATAATAATTTTATGAAGAGTTAACGCAAAATTCAATATGTAGTTGCTGGAAAATACAGAATTTAGTGAAATATTTACATTTTATCTTCATTTAATGGGAATCTTTCCTGTTTTTATCTTCAAAAACAAACAATCACTTGTAATATAAAATATTGTAAAACAAATTTTTCAATTATTACGAAACAACTCACTAGCTCATTGTTACGCAGTACGAAGTTCCGCAATTTCCCTTGATATGAAAAATGTCAAGTGAAATTTCGTGACTGTGTACTATTCAGTTGCCCAAACGGCTTTATTATTTTAGCCCTTAATTTATCAAGTTTCCCTTATTAGCCAACAAAGCCCTCAAAACTCACCCTTAATGCCCTTATTTGTGAGATAATGGATTTTTCTCAAAAAAAATTGAACGAAAAAGAAGAATAAGGGAGTATATTGGGAGCAATTCGGACTGCTAAGGGAATTTCAGAAAAATAAGGACGGCAATAATAATATTTTCCGACAAAATAACGGCAACTGAATAGTTACAAAAAATCAACGAACAGTGACTTAATTTGAAAAACTTATGTGCATAACATGAGATAATAAAATAAAAATATTTTTCACTTTTAATTTTTTTCTTTTTCAGACATTTCAAAATTCGCTTGTTTTTCCTGCGTCAATATTGAAATTTCCACATCGAACGTGCCTGCATCCGATTCGGCGAGAACTCGCCAATGGAACGCTCCCCAGTCACATTCGTCCCCGACTTTTGGCAACCGTTCCAAGGCTTCCTGTAAAATGCCGCCAACCGTTGAAACGTCATACTCTGGCAATTCCAACCGAAAAAAACGTTCAATCTGCCGTAACGTAGTCATTGACGAAACCTGCCAACGCTGACGCGGCTCAATCTGTTTTTTCTCATCGCCATTTCCCTTTTTCTGATCGTGGTTATTTTGGGGGATATCGTTATTGTCGCCGATCTTGCCGTCATCGTCGTCCATGCGACGGATTGGCGATTGATGCAGCAGCAAACGTGAACGGCTCGGAAGCATAGCGAAAATCGAATAAACGAGATCGTCAAACGTCAAAATACCGATTGTTTCGCCGTATTCGTTGACGACGGCGGCGACTTCTTTTTGCGATTTTTGCAACGTTTCAAGAACCGCCGCCGCTTTCATGCGGCAAGGAACATAAACAACCGGATTCGATTCGGCATTCCATGTTATTGTGTCGTTTTGTTCGCCGCCGATGTAACGATCCAGCGAAATTGCCGACGCGATTTCATCCGTATCCGATTCGGTGATAAGCAAATACCCGCCGGTCGGAACGGTTCCTTGTAAATCGTCCAGAGTTACCGGCGGACGGTAAAGCGGCAACAAAGTTCGTGGACGCATCATTTCTTCGGCAGTCGCGTCTGAAAGATTAACGATGTTTCGCAAAACTTGTTGTTCCCGCTTGAGCAAAACGGCGGCTTCTTCATCATGTTTCAGAGCGAATCGCTGTTGCGCGGCGGTTCGTGATTCTGATTTTTTGATTTTCGACGGCGTGAGTTCAATCATCCGCTCCAAATCGGAGACCTGCAAATACGGTTCTTGCCGAATGTCCGGTAATAAAAGCCGCTGCGAAAGAATGTTGATTTTTTCGAGTACCGGAATAAACGGACGCAACAGACGCACCATCAATGAAAGCGGAGCCGCTAGTATCGGCGCGAGATGACGCGGTATTGTTACGCCAAGCGTTTTCGGAAGCATCTCGCAAAAGATAATCACGCCGAACAGTGTAACAAGAACCAAAATTCCCGCTTCGGAGGCATAACCGGATTTTTGTAATCGTAAACTTGTAATAGTCGAGACGGCAAACAAAATCAAATTGACCGTCAGATTACCGAGCAAAACGACAGGCAATATTTCACGCGACTTTGCCGCGAGATTTCCTGCAAGCCGCTGCAATCGCCGTTCCGACTCAATAAACTTCCGGCGTTGCGAACTGGAAATGCTGAAAAAAACCGCCTCGCTCGCCGAACAAAACGCCGAAACGACCGCCGCAATTGCCATTACCAAAAATGCCGGAATGTGTTCCGTCAACAAATCCACCGCATTATCCTTTTTCCTTTTGTCCGAAACAGCCCTCAAGCCGTTTTGACTTTACGATTGGGGCGTTAAGCGTATTTTGCGTCCTTTTCCAATGTGGGAATACGCAACATCGCGAAATAATTATTCAATGATTATGATTGATGACGCATCAAAAGTCAAGCGGGATATGAATTAAGAAAAACTCGCCGAATTGTCGTAGGAAAATCAAAATTAGACTTGACTTTTTTTTACCTGTTCCCAATAATGTAAAAAATTGGAATAGATATTTTTTAGCGAAGGATTCAAAATTGTTCTCGTTGAAAATATCCTGAGCGATAACGCCTGTCAACTGGATCGTCATGCAAACAATATTTGGAGAAATTTTTCATGAAACGACGCGATTTTTTACAAACTGGAGCACTTGCCGGAGCGGGAACTTTGGCATTGGCGTCTTCAACATCTATGAGCGCGGAACAAACCGCCGCCGAATTAAAAAAACAAAATAAGCCGAAAAAACGGTTTTCGACCGATCCGCTTGCGGTTGTGCCGTTGACAGAAAAAGTGAGTTGTACCCGTCTCGGTTTCGGAACAGGAATGAACGGCTATAATCGTCAGAGTAATTTGACGCGACAAGGCGAAGAAAAAGCGGTGGAATTGCTAAAATACGCTTATGATAAAGGAATCCGGCTTTTTGACATGGCCGACCTTTACGGAACGCATTCTTTTGTTGCAAAGGCGCTTGCCGGAAAGCCGCGCGACAGTTATACACTGGTCACGAAAATTTGGCTGCACGACGGCGGGCTTCCCGAAAAAGAACGTCCCGATGCGGACGAGACGCTGAAACGTTTTCTCAAAGAATGTAACACAGATTACCTCGACGTTGTACAGATTCATTGTATGATGGACGATCAATGGAACAGTCGTTTTCAGCATCAAATGGAAATCCTGGAACGGCTCAAAAAAGAAGGCGTGATTCGTGCGCACGGCGTAAGTTGTCACGCCAATTCCGCGTTGGAAACCGCCGCGAAAACGCAGTGGGTTGACACGGTGCATGTGCGGATCAACCATGAAGGAGCGAAAATGGACGGAGCGGTCAACGGCGTTGTTAAAGTGGCGCAAGCGTGCCATGACTCCGGTATCGGCGTGATTGGTATGAAAGTTATTGGCGAAGGAACGTTCCGCGAAAATCTTGAAAAACGTCAAACGTCGGCGGAGTTTGTGATGGGGCTTGATTGCGTGGACGTCATTGTTGTCGGTTTTACAGAAAAAGGGCACATTGATGAACTGATTGACAACGTCCGTGTTGCGCTCGAAAAAATCAGCGCGAATAAAAAGCGTGAAATATTTTTAGGAGGTAGTACGAAGTTCCTCAATTTCCCTTGATATGAAAAATGTCCAATGTATTAGGTATTTTACGTTGAAAACTGCCCAGTGAAATTGCGTGACTTTGTACTATACAGTCGTTCCAATCCAATCAATCCGCACGGCAACTGTAGAGTCAGGAACTGTGCACAAATAACCTATCAAATATCATTCTTAATCGTATCGTTCCACTCTCCGTGAAAATCATGCTTTTGGATTTTCACGTGAGCTAATTCTTTGTCGCTGACTTTGATTCCTTTTTATCTTGCTTTTTATCTTCGACGCAACGCACGCTCAATCCCGTTTCTGTTTTGTGTTGCTGATCAAGTTCACAACCGTTGCTCTGTCCACCAAGGGACAACCTCGCCAATGCTTACTAATATACGAAAATAATCGGTGTTCTATCTTGTTCCACTTGCTCGTTCCCGGAGGATAATGCAGTACTGTTATGTCTAGTCATCTCTGAAAAAACATCTTTAATGCTATAGTAACGTCTTATCCTTCTCCAAAAGTGTGTTATAATTTGCAACGTTATTTGCTGTTTATCCGTGTTTTTTATTACAAACCTTGCAATTTTGGTCAAATACTCACAATGCATCCACGTCCCGATTCTCAAAAGTCCGGTCAGTCCGAAATGTTTAATCGCCGTCTCGACGATTTCCTCTACGAAACGCACGAGATCATTAAGCTCGCACATTATGTTGATTGGAACATGTTTGATCGCCACTACGATTCACAATATCATCCCGACCACGGAGCATCGGCATTGCCGACACGTTGCATGGTTTCATTTCTGTTTCTCAAATAGATGTTCGATCTTTCGGACGAAGAAGTGGTTGCTCGTTGGATCGAGAACCCTTATTGGCAATATTTTAGCGGCGAAGTTTATTTGCAATCGCGTAAACCTTGC
>JAIRYX010000080.1 GCA_031267635.1 Planctomycetaceae bacterium | reverse complement strand
ATCCTGGGTATCTCTTGCCAAAAAATCCACAAATCCAAATAACTTTACAGATATGCTCCATCAAATTCAAGAACAAATTGTAGATCGTTCGGATTTTTTGAACTTGCTGAAATTATTTTTTGATAAGCCTTGTGATGATGATTTTACCAGAGAAGAAATAATTACTTGGAAAGAGTTACATGAATCGTTATTAAAAGAATTTTCACCTGAAAATGTAACATTAAATCTTTACTTACAAGAATTGGACTTGAAATCGAAAACACCTCCCCCCTCCCCAAATTCATTACGTTGTATAACAATCCATGGGGCGAAAGGATTGGAGTTTAAGCATGTTTTTTTGATTGGAATGTCCGAAGATGTTTTTCCAACTTTTCAAGCAGTTCAGAAAGGAGAGCAAAGCAGTGAAATGGAAGAAGAACGCCGTAACTGTTTTGTTGCAATTACAAGAGTTCAGGAAACATTAAATATCAGTTTTGCTGGAGAATACAACGGTTATCATAAAAAACCATCCCGTTTTTTATCCGAAATGGGTTTTGAGATCGAATAATTTTCCAACTATTCTATAACTTTATTAAAATTATCTCAATTTTTGAAAATCTTTATATTTCCGATACGAAATTTAATTAACCTTTCCTTTATTCCTATCAATGAGTCCATTATTATCGAAACTTTATGAAGAGCAGCGTGATCGTTGGCGTGCGGCGACTCTTGAAATGCAACAACTCGAAGAAGAAAATAACCGCATCTTCATCGATGCCTACGGGCTTCAAGATGAACTCACTCCCGATGTTCCGCTCAAAGAAATTACCCTGACTTGCAATCCCTATTACCGTTACGGCGATAATAAAACCGAATCGGAATTGGAACAACAATTACGTGTCGATACAATTAAAGAATTGATTTCCTACTCGGTTGGATGTATGATGGGGCGTTATCGTCTCGACGAACCGGGACTGATTTATGCCGCCGCCGGAAATAAAAATTTTGATCATTCACGATACAAAAAATTCCCCGCCGACGACGATGGAATCATTCCCGTTCTCGATACCGATTGGCATTTTAACGACGATATTTTGAAACGTTTTCATGAATTTGTACAAGTTGCGTTCAATACAAAATACCAAACAGAAAATATCCAATTTATCGAAACAGTTTTGACAAAGAGTTTACGTGATTATTTTGTCAAAGATTTTTTCTCCGACCATCTTAAACGTTATAAAAAACGACCGATTTATTGGCTTTTTTCAAGCGGACGATACAAGGCATTTCAGTGTCTTGTTTATTTACATCGGTATCACGCCGCCACACTTGCACGAATGCGCACCGAATACGTGATTCCGCTCTCCGCCCAAATGCGTAAACGTATCGAAAATATCAATGAAGATATTACAAATATCAAAACAATAAATCAAAGTAGTAAACGGCGTTTGGAAAAAGAACTGGAACAACTTAATAAACAATTCGAAGAACTCAAATTATTTGATGAAAAAATCCGTCACATGGCAGATAAAAAAATTGAACTTAATCTCGACGACGGCGTTAAAGTAAATTACGCTCAATTCGGCGATTTATTGTCAGAAGTTAAAGCCGTTACCGGCAAAACAACAGAGAACTAAACGATGGATATAACACAAATTATTGAATCATTAAAAACAATTTTTAACGAAAAAAAACACCGTATTGTGTTCTGGAATGACCCCGAACGTGAATTTGAATCAGAAATTGA
The DNA here is from genome assembly GCA_031267635.1 of Planctomycetaceae bacterium. GTDB lineage: Bacteria > Planctomycetota > Planctomycetia > Pirellulales > Thermoguttaceae > WRMR01. Next base: position 4,912 of record JAIRYX010000080.1, on the reverse strand, counting down.
TTCATTAAAACTTGAAGGGATTGAACTGGTACATTTAGAACAGGTTGGACATTTTGCGCTAAAAATCCGTATCGAAATCTCCGAAACGCAACAAAAATTCCTGCTCTATTCAACATCGAAAGAATCAGATCCCGACGAAGATTTTTTACTTGATATTCGCTCTTTTGCCTACAAATTTCGTGCGGATCGTTCAACAATAATTTTGAACGAACTCAATTTAAGCAATCAACAACTCAATAGTTATCTGAAATCACGCCAGAAATTTTTTGACAGCAAAGACCGACTCGACAATCTCAAAAAAATCATTACACCCAATGATAACAATTCCGATATCGACCGAAAAATGCTCGCCGTTACAACAAAATCCGGTCAACATGATTTTTATAACATTGCCAGAGCCGTATTCCAATCCTATCTCATACAGAATGACATCAATTTCGAAACACCATCTGAAACATGGAAATTGATTGAAAAATTCAGTTTGAGCGAAACATTTTGGAAATTGTCGGAACAAATATTTTCGTTTAAGGACGACAATCCGACGCCGGAAAAATTATTGATACAATTATTTGTTTCCGATTTTGTTCATTGTCTCAACGATTCTGTGCCGCAACCGCTTGTCAATCTGCGTTTATCTGTCGCCGGTGAACATAACGCGGTTACCTTTTTCGCCCAATGGCGGGATAGTACCAGCCATGCCGGTCATTACAATAAACTTGCCGACTACATCGCACAAAAACTCAACATCGTTGATATTATTACCCGGTTGCCGCTTGAACAGTTACTTGAAACAGTTACATTTTCTCAGATTGATGATCAAATATTACAGGAACTTTTCAAAAGGTTCAATCTGAGTAAAAATAATTCTCATACCGAGTATTTTCGTAATATCTCCGAACAACGTCAGCAGGAACATTGGATTCGTTCGCAATCTGTTCACGAAAACGAACGTAACGAACGACATTCCTGTTACGAAATAATTGCTCTTGCCGCTGAAATTTTTGGACGAATACGTCAATATTCAAACGGGGACTTCCAGTGCGATTTCCATTGCGATACCGCTTCAGAGATATTTCATCTTTACACAAAAGAATTGTACAAAATTGATCAACTTTACCGGCGATTTCATATCAATGCCGCTCATATTCACGCCGACCATGCTTATTCCGATCAGATGAAATCACTTTGTAACGAAGTCGATAACATTTATTGCAATAAATATATTTCTTCATTGGAATTAAAATGTAACCGTTTTCTTGAAAATGGATTACTTGCCAATTGGAAAATCGAAAACATTCCGAACCAATATCAATTTTACGAACAATATGTTGCTAAAGAGTCGGTAAAACACCGCGTGTTTGTTATCATCAGCGATGCTTTCCGTTACGCCGCTGCAGAAGAATTGAAAAGAACTCTCAACGGTTGCGACGGTTTTCTCGCAGATATTGGAGCGATGCTCGGAGTTGTTCCTTCTTATACCGCACTCGGCATGGCGGCGTTACTCCCGCACAATAAATTAATGTACAATAATAATGGCGATATTCTCGCCGACGGACATTCTACAACCGGTATCGAAAACCGTAACTCCATTCTGTCGCACGTTCACGGTCTTGCCGTTCATGCCGATGCGATGTTGTCCATGAAACGTGATGAGGTACGAAAACTTATCGATAATGTGAGAGTTGTTTATATTTACCATAACGTTATTGATTCACACGGCGATCATTTGATAACAGAAAATGAAACTTTTCAGGCAACCGGTACGGCGATTGATGAACTGACGAAAATGATCCAATATATTTCAAATACACTGTCTGGACGTTGTATTTTTGTAACGTCAGATCACGGATTCGTTTATACCGAATCACCGCCTACAGAAATAAACAAAAGTCATATTGTACCCGAACAAAATAAAAATATTATTAAAACAAAAAAACGTTATTATCTCGGACACCATCTGGAACAAAATCATTTTGTATGGTACGGTAATACGGAACAGACGGCGCAATGTCCCAATATGGAATTTGGAATTGCCAAAGGTTACAATCTCTTTAATTTTCGCGGTGCATCCCGTTTTTTTCACGGCGGAGCCATGCCGCAGGAAATCATTATTCCGGTTGTTACAGTTACTACTTCACGCAACAAAAACATGATGGAACAAACAAAAACAAAAACTGTTTCCATCGCTTTATTGGATAACCGGATCAAAATTACGACGCCAAAACACCGCCTTCAATTTGTCCAGACAGAACCAGTCAGCGACCGGATTAAACCCGTAACAGTTAAGATCGCAATTTACGATATAAATAATCAACCCGTTTCCAATATTGAAACATTAACGTTCAGTAATATGTCCACTGACCTGTCGGAGCGTCAACAATCGGTTTATTTATCGCTTCAAAGCCGTCCTTATGATAAATCGGAACAGTACAGATTGGTGTTGCGCGATGCTGATTCTAATATTGAACTCTTAACCCATGAAGTCATTATCGACCGCGTCATTGCCGATGACTTCGAATAATAGCAATGATTGATGAATTATTGAATCAAAATTTTGCAGGTAAATTTGTCCGTAAAAACCTAACCAAATTGGTTCGGGAGGGTGCCAATGTTCCGGTTTACGTTTTGGAATATTTGTTGGGGAGTTATTGTGCGTCCAGCGATCCTGAAATTGTTGCGGACGGTCTCAATACGGTCAAGAAAATTTTGTCCGAAAATTATGTTCGTCCCGACGAGTCCGAAAAAATTAAGTCAATCATACGTGAACGCGGTACGCTCAAAATAATCGACAAAATAACCGTAACACTCAACGAAAAACGTGACAGTTATGAAGCATTCCTTTCTAATCTTGGAACGAAGGGCGTTTCGGTTCCTACAAAATTTGTGAAACAATATGAAAAATTACTTGTCGGCGGTATCTGGTCTTTGGTAACAATGCAATATTTCTTTGAAGAAGGACAAAAGGGTTCTCCGTTTATCATTGATGAACTCAAACCAATTCAAATGCCCAATATGGATATGAATGAATTATTTGATGGGCGGCGGCAGTTCAATGAAGAGCAATGGATCGATTTATTACTTCGTTCATGCGGTTACGAACCAACGCAATTTGAACCGCGTGTCAAAATGCATCTTCTTTGCCGTATGGTTCCATTGGTTGAAAATAATTATAACGTTTGTGAATTGGGACCTCGCGGCACAGGCAAGAGTCATATTTACAAAGAGATTAGTCCGAACAGTATTTTGATTTCCGGCGGTCAGACAACGGTTGCGAATTTGTTTTATAATCTTGCACGGCAACAGATCGGATTGGTTGGGTTGTGGGATGTTGTTGCGTTTGACGAAGTGGCAGGAATTTCATTCAAAGACAACGACGGCGTACAAATAATGAAAGATTATATGGCAAGCGGTTCTTTTGCAAGGGGACGCGATTCGAAAAATGCTCATGCGTCGATGGTGTTTGTTGGTAACATTAATCAAGCGATTGATACGTTGGTGAAGACGAGTCATCTTCTTGTACCATTTCCAGAGGCGATGATTGATTCTGCTTTTTTTGACCGTTTTCATGCTTATATTCCGGGTTGGGAGATTCCGAAGATGCGTCCTGAATATTTTACGGACGGAAATGGTTTCATTGTTGATTATCTTGCGGAGTGGTTTCGTGAAATGCGTAAACGTAATTTCGGCGACGCAATCAATAAATATTTCAAATTGGGACGCGACTTGAACCAGCGTGATGTGATAGCGGTCAAACATACGGTTTCCGGTTTGCTCAAATTACTTTATCCGCATGAAGAGTACGATAAAGAATCTGTACGGCGATGTCTTGAGTATGCGCTTGAATCACGCCGCCGAATTAAGGAACAACTTAAAAGAATCGGCGGTATGGAATTTTATGATGTTCATTTTTCGTACATTGATATTGAGACGTTGGAGGAACGGTATATTAGTGTTTTGGAACAGGGCGGTGATCAACTAATACCGGATAGCGTTCTTAGTCCGGGAATGTTACATACTGTTTCGGTTGGCAGTAATGGACGCTTGGGGCTTTACCGGTTAGAAACGCAAATGACTGCGGGCAATGGTCGATTGAAGATGTCGGGTTTTGGTACAAATTCGCTGGCAAAAGAATCCGTTAACGTTGGTTTTGAATATTTTAAAGCAAACGCGAGTCATATTAGTGCCTCGATAAAAGTTTTAGAACATGATTATCATATTCATCTTGTTGAGTTACACAATACAGGTTCGCCTGGGGCGATGGCATTAGTAACGTTTATTGTATTATGTTCGGCGGTAATGGGAAGACCGATTCAACAGCAGATGGTCATTCTGGGGAATATGAGTTTAGGCGGCAGTATTATTTCTGTTGAGAATATTGCTGAATCGTTTCAAGTTGCTCATAATTCGGGAGCAAAACGAATCCTGTTACCAATGACTAGTGTTCGTGACATCTCAACGATTCCTGGCGAACTCTTCACGAAATTCCAAACCGGATTCTATGCCGATCCCAAAGATGCCGTGTTCAAAGCATTAGGAGTAGAATAAAATATAAAATAATTGCCGTGTCCCTCAATATTTATTAACTGAAGGGATATTCTAAAAACCTAATTTTTTGACAAAGTAATTTTCATAATGCCTTGTTCTTCAATATTGTGCGGTTTTGAAAAAGGGTATTTTTAGAACCAAAAGTATTAACACAAGTTTTTGCAATCGATATTGATTGCTTAGTATCGTCGGTGAGATTATTGTTTAGCTATTTTGGTATTGCATTTTTTTTGTTTATTTTTTATTATTTCCGGTATGGTTTTCAAATAGGATTAGGCGATTTACGCCTCACGGAGCGTTATTTTATACTGCTGAAACAATCGCTGCACCACTCTCCTTCTACCGTTGCCGGTCTGTCTATTCCCGT